>NZ_PSVQ01000014.1:0-76045 GCF_002932395.1 Rathayibacter sp. AY1D9 | reverse complement strand
CTTGAGCACGTGCGGTTCATGCTGGTCGAGTAGCCCCAGCGAGCCGTATCGAGACCCCCGCCAGCGCCTTCGCCCGATCTCGACGCGCGCCGACTCCGAGGCCGCCCGCGTCTACCGCCACCTCAAGGAGGTGTTCGGCGCCGACGGCCCGCGCCGCATCCGGAAGACCGTCGAGCGCGCCGAGCCCAAGGGCGACGCGATCCCGTTCGGCAAGGGCCGCGACCCGCACGACCTCGGCGACGTCCTCGACTCCCTCACGGTGAAGCTCGGCTGGACGGCGCCGCTGGCGCAGGGCGACCTGATGTCGTCGTGGACGGCGATCGCCGGCGAGGAGACCGCGAAGCACTCGACTCCGGTGGGCGTCGTCGACGGCGTGCTGACGGTCGCGTGCGAGTCCACGGCGTGGTCGACGCAGCTCCGGCTGATGCGGATCGAGATCATGAACCACATCGCCGTGAACTTCCCCGACGCGGGCATCGCGTCGATCCGTTTCCAGGGCCCGGACGTCCCGAACTGGAAAAAGGGTCCCAGGTCGATTCCAGGGCGTGGTCCGCGCGACACCTACGGCTGAGGACGCATTTTCGGTCGACCGCCGATCTTTCGCGCCTCAGATCGCCGTCCAGCGCTTCGGATCGACCCGGCACGCGGTAGAATGGAGGGCCGCCGAACCGCAGTGACGCCGCCGCGCGGGCGATCTCCAGATCACCGTGCGCGTCGCGACGGACCGTCAGAGGAGAACTCCACAGCTATGACTCACGAGCCGAACGACTCCACGTCACCCGCAGCGAACGACCTGGACGCGAACGGCTCAGCAGCCCCCTCCGCTCCGCACGAGAGCATGTCGACCAAGTCGTCCGGCGACTACGGCGCGAACCAGATCCAGGTCCTCGAGGGCCTCGAGGCGGTCCGCAAGCGCCCCGGCATGTACATCGGATCCACGGGTCCGCGCGGTCTGCACCACCTGGTCTACGAGATCGTCGACAACGCCGTCGACGAGGCGCTCGCGGGCTACTGCGACAACATCGAGATCCTGATGCGCGCCGACGGAGGCGTCACCGTCTCCGACAACGGCCGCGGCATCCCGGTCGACATGCACCCGACCGAGGGCATCTCCACGGTCGAGCTGGTCCTCACCGTGCTCCACGCCGGCGGCAAGTTCGGCGGAGGCGGCTACGCGGTCTCCGGCGGCCTGCACGGCGTCGGCTCCTCCGTGGTCAACGCGCTCTCGACGCGCCTCGACGTCGAGGTCAAGCGCCAGGGCGCCGTGTACCGGATGAGCTTCACCGACGGAGTGCCGGACGCCCCGCTCGAGAAGGGCGAGGCCAGCGACGAGACCGGCACGACGATCACCTTCTGGCCCAACGCCGGCATCTTCGAGACGGTCGAGTTCGACTACGAGACCCTGCGCGCGCGCTTCCAGCAGATGGCGTTCCTCAACAAGGGCCTGCGCATCGCGCTGACCGACCAGAACGAGGTCGAGTTCGAGGGGGAGGGCGAGAACGAGACCGAGGGCGACCGGACCGACGTCTTCCACTACGAGAAGGGCCTCGTCGACTACGTCGAGTACATCAACTCGCTGAAGAAGTCGGACCTCGTGCACTCCGAGATCATCGACTTCGAGTCCGAGGACACCGAGCGCCGCATCTCGCTCGAGGTCGCGATGCAGTGGACCACCGCCTACACCGAGAGCGTCCACACCTACGCCAACACCATCAACACCCACGAGGGCGGCACCCACGAGGAAGGCTTCCGCGCCGCGCTGACCACGCTGGTCAACCGCTACGCGCGCGCGAACAACCTGCTCAAGGAGAAGGACGAGAACCTCTCGGGCGACGACATCCGCGAGGGCCTCACCGCCGTCGTGTCGATCAAGCTCGGCGAGCCGCAGTTCGAGGGCCAGACCAAGACGAAGCTCGGCAACACCGAGGCGAAGGCGTTCGTGCAGCGCGTGGCCGGCGAGCAGCTGGCCGACTGGTTCGACCGCAACCCGAGCCAGGCGAAGGACATCATCCGCAAGGCGATCCAGGCGGCCTCGGCCCGCATGGCGGCGCGCAAGGCGCGCGAGACCGCCCGCCGAAAGGGCCTGCTCGAGGGCGGCGGCATGCCGGGCAAGCTCAAGGACTGCCAGTCCAAGGACCCGTCGATCTCCGAGATCTTCATCGTCGAGGGCGACTCGGCGGGCGGATCCGCGGTGCAGGGCCGCAACCCCGAGAGGCAGGCGATCCTCCCCCTCCGCGGCAAGATCCTCAACGTCGAGAAGGCGCGGCTCGACCGTGCTCTCGGCAACAACGAGGTCCAGGCGATGATCACGGCGTTCGGCGCCGGCATCGGCGAGGACTTCAACCCCGACAAGGCGCGGTACCACAAGATCATCCTGATGGCCGACGCCGACGTCGACGGCCAGCACATCACGACGCTGCTGCTGACGCTCCTCTTCCGCTACATGCGCCCGCTGATCGACCTCGGCTACGTGTACCTCGCGCAGCCGCCGCTGTACCGCCTCAAGTGGTCGAACTCCCCGCACGAGTACGTCTACAGCGACCGCGAGCGCGACGCCCTGATCGCGCACGGCTCGGCGACCAACAAGCGCATGCCCAAGGAGAACGGCATCCAGCGCTACAAGGGCCTCGGCGAGATGGACTACAAGGAGCTGTGGGAGACCACGATGGACCCCGCCACGCGGACCCTCCTCCAGGTCACGCTCGACGACGCGGCCGCGGCCGACGAGATCTTCTCCACCCTCATGGGAGAGGACGTCGAGTCCCGCCGCTCCTTCATCCAGAAGAATGCGAAGGACGTGCGCTTCCTCGACATCTAGCTGTCGAGGAAACGGACGTCCTTCGAGAGGCGGCAGCCGGGCGGTCCAGTGGACCGCCCTCGCGACCACCTCGAACACGTGACGGCGGCCCTCGATGGGCCGCATCCTCGACCAGAACGCGACAGAGGCCCTCACCGGCCCGCACACCGACGACACACCTGACACCCAGCGCGACCGCCGCCCCCGCTCGTCCGGGGCACGGACCCACCTGAGAGACCAGAGATCATGGCAGAAGAACCCACCACCCCCACCGGCCCGGACGAGAGCGACGACATCGTCACCGAGACCGGTGTGGTGATCCACGGTCACGACAAGATCGAGCCGGTCGACCTGCAGCTCGAGATGCAGCGCTCCTACCTCGACTACGCGATGAGCGTCATCGTCGGGCGAGCCCTGCCGGAGGTGCGCGACGGCCTGAAGCCCGTGCACCGCCGCGTGATCTACGCCATGTACGACGGCGGCTACCGGCCCGACAAGGCGTTCTCGAAGTGCTCGCGCGTCGTCGGCGACGTGATGGGCCAGTTCCACCCGCACGGCGACTCCGCGATCTACGACGCGCTGGTCCGCCTGGTGCAGCCGTGGAGCCTCCGCTACCCGCTCGCGCTCGGTCAGGGAAACTTCGGCTCCCCCGGCAACGACGGCGCCGCCGCCCCCCGGTACACCGAGACCAAGATGGCGCCGCTCGCGCTCGAGATGGTCCGCGACATCGACAAGAACACCGTCGACTTCCAGGACAACTACGACGGCCGCACGCGCGAGCCGGCGATCCTGCCGGCCCGGTTCCCGAACCTCCTCGTCAACGGCTCCGTCGGCATCGCGGTCGGCATGGCGACCAACATCCCGCCGCACAACCTGCGCGAGGTCGCCGCCGGCGCGAAGTGGGCGCTCGAGAACCCGGACGCGACGCGCGAGGAGCTCCTCGAGGCGCTGCTGCAGCGGATCAAGGGACCCGACTTCCCCACCGGTGCGCAGATCCTCGGCGTCCGCGGCATCCAGGACGCGTACCGCACCGGCCGCGGCTCGATCACGATGCGCGCCGTCGTCTCCATCGAGGAGATCCAGGGCCGCACCTGCCTCGTCGTCACCGAGCTGCCGTACCAGGTGAACCCGGACAACCTGGCGATCAAGATCGCCGAGCTGGTCAAGGACGGGCGCGTCTCGGGCATCGCGGACATCCGCGACGAGACCTCCGGTCGCACCGGCCAGCGCCTCGTCGTCGTCCTCAAGCGCGACGCCGTGGCGAAGGTGGTGCTGAACAACCTCTACAAGCACACGCCGCTTCAGGAGAACTTCGGCGCGAACATGCTCGCGATCGTCGACGGCATCCCGCGCACCCTCTCGCTCGACGGCTTCATCCGCGCCTGGGTCGACCACCAGGTCGAGGTCATCGTGCGCCGCACCCAGTACCTCCTCGACGAGGCGGAGGCGCGGATCCACATCCTGCGCGGCTACCTCAAGGCGCTCGACGCGCTCGACGAGGTCATCGCCCTCATCCGCCGCTCCCCCACCGTGGAGGAGGCGCGCGACGGTCTGATGGAGCTGCTCGACATCGACGAGGTGCAGTCCCGCGCCATCCTCGACATGCAGCTGCGCCGCCTCGCGGCCCTCGAGCGCCAGAAGATCATCGACGAGCACGACCGGATCCAGGCCGAGATCGAGGACTACAAGTCGATCCTCGCGAGCCCAGAGCGCCAGCGCACGATCATCTCGGACGAGCTCGACGAGATCGTCGACCGCTTCGGCGACGACCGCCGCACCGAGATCCTCTTCGGATTCGACGGCGACATGAGCGTCGAGGACCTGATCCCCGAGGAGGAGATGGTCGTCACCGTCACCCGCGGCGGCTACCTCAAGCGCACCCGGAGCGACTCCTACCGGGCGCAGCACCGCGGCGGCCGCGGCGTGCGCGGCGCGCAGCTGAAGGCCGACGACATCGTCGAGCACTTCTTCGTCACCACCACGCACCACTGGCTGCTGTTCTTCACGAACACCGGTCGCGTGTACCGCGCCAAGACCTACGAGCTGCAGGAGGCCGGCCGCGACGCCAAGGGCCAGCACATCGCGAACCTGCTCGCGCTCGAGCCGGGGGAGCAGATCGCGCAGATCCTCGACATCCGCGACTACGAGGCGGCCCGCTACCTCGTGCTCGCCACGCGCGACGGCCTCGTGAAGAAGACGGCCCTCTCGGAGTACGACACGAACCGCTCCGGCGGCATCATCGCGATCAAGCTGCGCGACGGCGACGAGCTCGTCTCGGCGCTCCTGGTCGAGGAGGACAGCGACGTGCTGCTGGTCTCCCGCAAGGGCATGTCGATCCGCTTCACCGCGTCCGACGAGGCGCTGCGTCCGATGGGCCGCTCCACCTCCGGAGTCCGCGGCATGTCGTTCCGCGGAGAGGACCGCCTCCTCGACGCCAACGTCGTCAGTGACGAGGGCTTCGTGTTCGTGGTCACCGAGGGCGGCTACGCCAAGCGCACCGCGGTCGACCAGTACCGCCTCCAGGGACGCGGCGGGCTGGGCATCAAGGTGGCCAAGCTGGAGGAGAAGCGCGGCGACCTCGTGGGCGCCATCATCACCGGAGAGGACGACGAGGTGCTCGTCGTGCTCGCCAGCGGCAAGGTGGTACGCTCTGCGGTGGCCGAGGTACCGGCCAAGGGTCGCGACACCATGGGAGTCGTCTTCGCACGATTCGCTGAGGACGACCGCATCATCGCACTCGCCAAGAACACCGAACGCAATCTCGACGCCCAGGACGAGGATCCCGACGCCGCGGCGCCGGCCGAGTCCGCCCCGGTGTCGGAGGAGGATGGGTCCGTAGATGAGTAGCACCGTCGCCGAGAAGCTCGCCAGGAAGTCCGCGAAGAGCCCGGCGGCGAAGCAGGTCCGCCTGAAGCTCGTCTACGTCGACTTCTGGTCGGCCGTGAAGCTCTCGTTCCTGCTGGGTCTGACGCTCGCGATCATCACGATCGTCGTCGTCTACCTGGTCTACACGGTCCTGGCCCAGACGGGAGTGTTCGACGAGGTCAACGGCCTCGTGCAAGACATCGCCGGCGCCGAGGCGTTCGACCTCAACACGATCATCTCGCTGCCGCAGGTCATGGGCTTCGCGATCGTCGTCGCGGTGCTGAACACCATCGTCACCACCGCGCTCGGCGCGATCGTGGCGCTGCTGTACAACCTCAGCGTCAAGATCACCGGCGGCCTCCTGGTGGGCTTCACCAACCAGTAGGGCGCACGGTCCGGCCGATTGGGATTCCTGCTCGATGTCGGGTAGAGTCTCCTCTGGCCATTCCGGGGGTATAGCTCAGGCGGTTAGAGCGCTTCACTGATAATGAAGAGGTCCCAGGTTCAAGTCCTGGTACCCCCACCCGGTCCGAACGGCCCGTCACCTCGCGGTGGCGGGCCGTTCGACTCTCGGAGACGGATCGCCCCGTCTCCGGCCCGGGGCCTTAGCTCAGTTGGTAGAGCGCCTGCTTTGCAAGCAGGATGTCAGGAGTTCGAATCTCCTAGGCTCCACACTTCCTCCCCTCTCGCGGGTGCTCCCCTCACAGGCCCTTCTGGTCTCCCGGCCCACGGCACTCCGGGTCCTCCGCCGTCGCGGGGTCACCGTGTCGAGGTCTTCGGCGGCCTCTCCTGTCGCCCGCCGCGCGGCCGTGCGATCGAGGCCGCCGCTCGGACGGCCGAGCCGCCCGCTCAGCGGTCCACGCAGGCGAGGCCGAGGAACTGCTGGACCGAGAGGGTCTTGGACGTGCCGTCGCGTATGTCGCCGACGATGATCTCGCCGACGGAGAGCGTGTCGAACTGCTCGGCCGTGAAGACGACCGGGCGGGCGAGCACGGAGCGGTCGGTCGCGTAGGCGCCCAGCGAGAGGTCGACGCCGAGCGGGAACCGCTCGATCACCGTGTCGGCCGGCCAGACCGTGGATCCGGAGAGGTCGGTCGCGCCCAGCTGCGTGACCGGTGACGGGGAGACCCAGCGGGTGACCCTCCGCAGCCCGTCGCCGATGGTCAGGGGGGCGGAGTCGGAGGCGGCGAGGTCGAGGCCGTCGACGGATCCCGAGCACACGACGACGACGCCGAGGACCTCGCCGCGCTCGCCGCCCCGTCCGAGCCCGACCGCGGCCGTGGTCACCGGCTCTTCGGAGGCGCATCCCGAGAGCGCGAGGGCGCCGAGCAGAACGACGGTGCTCGCGAGCGCAGCGCGACGGTGCATGGGTCCTCCCGCGGCCACCCTACGCGGGCAGGGCGAGGGCCAGAGCGGCGAGAGCCTGCGGAAGGGAGGGAGCGCCCTCCGCCCGGAAGACCACCTCTCCGGCCGTATCGCGCACGACGACGGTGGGGGTCGAGCGGACACCGGCGGCCTCGGCCTCGACGGGGTGGAAGGCCACGTCGCGCTCGCGGATCTCGGCGGCGGGGACGAGCTCCGAGGCCCGCTCCAGCACCGAGCGCGCGGCATGGCAGGCGCCGCAGAAGGCGGAAGTGTAGAGCTCGACGATCACGACGAAGGGAACGCCGGGGCGCGGCCGGGGATTCCCGGGCACCGTCAGCGGAGGAGCCAGGCCTCGTTCATGGTCAGGGCCGCGTCGACGAGCTCGACGCGCTCCAGCTCCTCGACGTCGCTCAGGGGGAACCAGGCGGCGGCGTCCGTGGAGCCGTCCACCTCGTGCGTGAGCTCGCCGCCCACGACGCGGGCGCGGTAGACGACGCGGATGGCGTGCAGGGGGCCGGCCTCGGGATCGCTGCGGCGGTGCGCGGGGATCACGTGCGAGTCCACGCCGATGAGGGCCTCGAGCTCGGCACGGTAGCCCGTCTCCTCGAAGATCTCGCGGACCGCGGCGTCGGCGGGCGACTCGCCCTCGTCGATCCCGCCGCCCGGAAGCGTCCAGGCCGACCAGGGGCCCTGGCTCCAGTGCGCGAGCAGCATCCGCTCGCCGTCGATGATCACGCCGTACGCGGCGACCCGGATGTCCACCGCAGAAGCCTAACCCGGGCATGCGAAGGAGCCGGACCCCCTGAGGGGCCCGGCTCCAGCGACGAGAACGTCAGGAAGCGGTCGAGGCCGCGTTCTGCGCGGCGCTCTGCGGCTCGTCCTCGGCGACCCACAGCTCGTCGTCGGCGCGGAACGTCTGCCAGACGGCGTAGCCGATGCCGCCGACGGCGACCAGCGCGGCGCCGATCGCGAAGACCGTGCCGACCTTGCTCTTCTTCTTCGGCGGAGTGGTGAGCTCCTCCCAGCGCGCCTTCGAGATCTCGGCGAGCTTCGCGCGGTTCTTCGAGTCCTTGGCGGCCTCGAAGGCGGCGGCGGCCGTGCCGCCCACAGCGGCGAAGGTCGGGACGACCTTGTGCTTGTAGGCGTTGCGGGCCGAGGAGTACGTGCCCTCGACGGCCGAGACGCCGTTGTCGTAGACCGGCTTGACGCGCGAGTCGTACGTGTCCTTGACGAAGGGGACGAGCTCCTTCTTGGCGTACTTCGACGCGTGGCGGCGGCTCTTCTCGAGCACGGAGGCCGCGTGCGCCAGCACCTCCTGCTGCTCGCCCCAGACCGCCTCGGCGTTCTTGCGAAGACGCTTGAGGTCCTTCTTGTGCTTACGTGACAGACCCATGTTGGTCCTCCATCGGCTACGAGCAGCGAACGCCTCAATACTGCCACTCATCGATCGGCGTCCGCATCGCGCACCCAGCGCATTGACACCGGGCGTTGCAGGGGCCTACAGACACGCTGTGCGAGAATCCGAGCATGCCTTTGCACACCGCAGTCGCGACGTTCCACACCAACAAGGGCGACATCGTCGTCAACCTCTACGGGAACCACGCTCCCAAGACGGTCCGCAACTTCGTCGGTCTCGCGACCGGCGACATCGAGTGGACCCACCCCGCCACGGGTGCGAAGACGAAGGAGCCGCTCTACAACGGCACCGTCTTCCACCGCATCATCCCCGACTTCATGCTCCAGGGCGGCGACCCGCTCGGTCAGGGCATCGGCGGCCCGGGGTACCAGTTCGACGACGAGATCAACTCGGAGCTCGACTTCACCCAGCCCTACATCCTCGCGATGGCGAACGCCGGCAAGCAGGCGGGCCGCGGCACCAACGGCTCGCAGTTCTTCATCACCGTGGCGCCGACCACCTGGCTCCAGGGCAAGCACACCATCTTCGGCGCCGTCGCCGACGAGGAGTCGAAGAAGCTCGTGCAGTCGCTCTCGGCTGTTCCCACCGACGGCCGTGACAAGCCGCTCGAGGACGTCGTGATCGAGAGCGTCGAGATCACCGAGGTCTGATCGCCTCATCCACCACTCATTCGAGGGCCGGGTCCGTCAGGGCCCGGCCCTCGTTCTCCCCGGAGGCACGTCCGTGACCCAGGTCCCGCCGAGCAGCACCTACTCCTGCTACCGACACCCCGACCGGCAGAGCTTCGTGCGCTGCCAGCGGTGCGGCCGCACCATCTGCGGCGAGTGCCAGACGCCCGCTCCAGTCGGCGTGATCTGCCCGGACGACATGGCGCAGCAGCGCGCCACCGCGCCGCGCACCCGCGGTCCCCTCCTCTCCCGCGTGCGGGCCATGACCCGCGCCGACCAGCCGACGGTGACCTACGCGATCATCGCGCTCTGCATCGTGCTGTGGATCGTCGAGATCCTCCCCTTCGTCGGCGGGCCGGCGGTCAACGCGCTCCTGTACGCCCCCGCCTACACGCTCCCCGGCTTCGGTGCCGGCTTCGAGCCGTGGCGGATGCTCACCTCGGTGTTCCTCCACAGCACGTCGCTCTTCATCGTCATCCCGTTCCACCTGGTGCTGAACATGTACACGCTGTGGGTGTTCGGCATGGTGCTCGAGCGGATGCTGGGCCGCGGGCGGTACCTCACCCTCTTCCTCCTGAGCGGTTTCGCCGGGTCGGTGGGCGTCCTGCTCCTCGCGAACCCGCTGACCCCGGTGATCGGCGCCTCCGGTGCGATCTTCGGGCTGATGGGCGCGTACCTGGTGATCCTCCGGCATCTGGGCGGTCAGGCGTCGCAGCTGCTGGTGCTGGTCGGACTGAACCTCGTCATCGGCTTCCTGCCCGGGATGAACGTGGCGTGGCAGGCGCACGTCGGCGGTCTGGTGGCCGGCGCGCTCATCGGGCTGGTCTTCACGAAGACCCGGCAGCGCGCCCAGCGGCGCACGCAGAACCTCCTCGTCGGGCTCATCGGAGTCGGACTGGTCGCGATCACCGCCGGCGCCTACGTCCTCGGCTGATCCCTCCCCCTCCCGCAGCGGCGGGTCCGGCAGTGCCTCGCGCACTCCCGGGCCCGCCGCTTCGTCGTTCCCGCGGTGACCGTCTCCACCGCTGTCCACAGGTGCTCTCAACAGGTGGGGAGGAAGTTATCCACAGAGTTGTTAACACTGGGGAGAACGTCCCGGGTGTCCTCCTCGGGAGGACGATCCGGGGACGGCGGCGCGTCCGAGGACCGGCGGACTGGTGCGGATCCGGGCCCTCCTCACCTCGAGCAGGCCAGCGCGGCGGGGACCGCGGAGTTCTCCACAGGAGATTCCACAGCTGGGGATAATTACAGCGGTGTAGTTCTCCGGCGGACGGCCACCAGGGCCGTCGCCTCACGGTCGTTGTCGCGGTGCAGCGAGGTGGCGAACCCGGCCGCCTGGAACGCCGAGGCACTCGCCGCGGCCTGATCCGCGCCGACCTCGATCACGACGACGCCGTGGGGTGCGAGCCACGCCCCCGCCTCCTGAGCGATACGGCGATGCAGGGCGAGCCCGTCCGACCCGCCGTCGAGCGTGAGCATCGGCTCGTGCACCCGGGCCTCCGGCGGCATGAGCGCGATCGCGGCGGTGGGGACGTAGGGGGCGTTGACGACGACGACGTCGATCCGCCCGCGCTCACTCCCGGGGAGCGCGTCGAAGAGGTCGCCCTCGTGGACGTCGGCGCGGCCTGCGAGCGTGCGGCGCGCGCAGGCGACGGCGGCGGGGGAGAGGTCGGCCGCGAGTAGGCGGACGTCGGGCCGCTCCTCCGCGATCGACCGGGCGAGGGCGCCGGATCCGCAGCAGAGGTCGAGCACCACGGCGCCGTCCGGGAGGACCTCCAGGGCGCAGTCGACCAGCCACTCGGTGCGCATGCGGGGCACGAAGACGCCGGGTGCGACGGGGACGCGCAGGCCGCGGAAGGCGACCCAGCCGAGGATCTGCTCGAGGGGCTCGCCCGTCTCGCGGCGGCGGAGCAGCAGCTCGAGGTCGGAGGAGGAGCCGGCGGCCTCCTCGAGCAGGCCCGCCTCCTCCTCGGCGAAGACGCAGCCGGCGGCGCGCAGACGCTCCACCGACGACGAACGCCCCGTCGGCGGACCGGACGGGGCGTCGTTCACGACTGGGGGAGGCTCAGCGCCAGCGCGTCGTCATCAGGAAGCCGATGAACGCGATGCCGAAGCCGATCAGGATGTTGAGGTTGCCGAGATCGGGGATCGGCAGGGTGCCCTGGCTCACGTAGAAGACGATGATCCAGGCGAGTCCGAGCAGCATGAAGCCGAACATCACCGGCTTGAACCAGACCGGATTCGGTGCGTTCTCGCCGGTCCGGGCCTCGTCGCGCTCGGGCTTCGGGCTCTTCGTCGCTCGTGCCATGCCGACCACTGTACCTGGCGGAGGCTCCGGGCCGGGAGCACCGGGGCTGCGCGGGTGCTGTGCGGACTCGCGGAGCGGCCGGTGCAGGCGCTCGAGTGGTCCCATCGGCCCTCCTCAGGCGGCGACTCGGGAGGGCTCTCCACAGGTCCGGATCATGCGCCACAGCCGGTCACGGCTCGCGCCTAGACTCGTCGCATGACCGCCCAGAACCCCGACGGGGCGGCTCTGCGGCCGCGAGCGAAGCGACGGAGGGCCCGCCCGGTCCGACGACTCTCGTTCTTCGGAGTCGTCGGCGAGCTCCTGATGACCGCCGGCGTCCTGGTCCTGCTCTTCCTGGCCTGGCAGCTCTGGTGGAACGACGCGGTGATCGCGGGCCGGCAGACGACGCAGGCGGCGGAGCTCCGCGAGACCTGGGGCGATTCCTCTCCGGCACCGCAGCCGACCGAGGCCGCCCCGGCGGAGCCGGTCGTCGCGTCGGTCGCCGCCCTCGACTCCTCCTTCGGCAACCTCTACATCCCGCGCTACGGCGAGGGGTGGGTGCGCACGATCGCCGAAGGCATCGACGCCGAGAACGTGCTCGACGAGGGGAGCATCGGCCACTACCCCGGGACGCAGATGCCCGGGCAGGCCGGCAACTTCGCGCTCGCCGCGCACCGCAGCGCGTACGGCGGAGGCATGCACCTGATCGACGAGCTCCAGCTCGGCGACCCGATCTACATCGAGACGGCGGACGGCTGGTACACCTACCGCTTCCGCAACCTCGAGTACGTCCAGCCCTCCGACGTCCAGGTGATCGACCCGGTCCCGTGGACTCCGGACGCGGCTCCGACCGACCGCCTGATCACGCTGACGAGCTGCAACCCGCTCTACTCGACGGCCGAGCGGATCATCGCGTACGGCGTCTTCGACTCGTTCCAGCCGCGGTCCGCGGGCGCCCCCGCCGAGATCGCCGCCTCGCTGGCTCAGGAGGGCTGACCGTGTACGCAGCGCTGTGGCGGCTCCTTCCCGGGCCGTGGTGGGTCCGGCTCCTGATCGTCCTCGTCCTCGTCGCGGCGGTCCTGGTCGCGCTCGACGAGTGGGTGTTCCCCTGGGTGCAGTCGCTCGTGCTCGACCGGAACGTGACCGTCGGCTCGTGACCGCCGGCGCGGCCCCGCGGATCCTGGTCGTCGACCACCACGACAGCTTCGTCTTCACGCTCGTCTCGTATCTCCGCGAGCTCGGTGCCGAGGTCGACGTGGTCGAGGGCGACGACCTCGGCACGACGGCGCTCCTGGCTCGCGCGGAGGAGGCGGACGGAGTCCTGGTCTCACCCGGGCCGGGCCGTCCCGGGGACGTCCCCGCGTCGACGGCGCTCGTGCAGCGGGCGGAGGCGACCGGGCGGCCGCTGCTCGGAGTCTGCCTCGGCCACCAGGTGCTCGCCCACGCTCTCGGCGCCCGCGTCACGGAGGCGCCGGAGCTGCTGCACGGCCGGACGTCCGCGGTCCTCCACGACGGAGATCCGCTCTTCGACGGCCTGCCCTCCGGATTCGCCGCGATGCGGTACCACTCGCTCGCGGTCGACGGTGAGAGCCTTCCCGAGGAGCTGCGGGTGACGGCGCGGACACCGGAGGGAGTGGTCATGGCCGTCCGGCACCGGAGTGCTCCGCTCGTGGGCGTGCAGTTCCATCCGGAGTCGGTCCTCACCGAGGGCGGGCGGCGCCTTCTCGAGAACTGGCTGCGCGAGGTGAGGCCGGGCGGAGCATCCGTATCGGCCGACGACACGCCCGGACTCTCGATCCCGGCTCGATGAGGCGGAATTCGCCGGGCTTATCGGGCTCGTTATCGAGTCGGAAGCATTGAGAATGATCAGCGACCACCGTCCCCCGAACGGGGATGCCGCCCTGAGTGCGTTCTCACGTAGAAATCCGCCATCTGACGGCTAAATGACGGCGGGCGGAGGAGAACGCCGCGACAGGGTATGAGCGTGACCTTGTCCACCCCCTTGCGCACCCCCCGATCAGGTGGCGGGATTTGACGGGCTCCCGGCGGAGGATGCGGCCCCTTTTCGCTGCATAATCAGAGGGCGTCGACAGGGGGTCGGCGCCACAAGAGAAGTCCGGGGGGACCAGATGGTCGCATCGATCTCCTGGGCTTTCTCGGGAATCCGAGAGCTCGAGAATCTCGGACCGCGCATCGTCGTCAAACCCGGCACCGTTCCGAGCATCACCGGTTCGGGATTCGGCACCGCCGATCTGAGCGTCGTGCTGATGACGGTCTCGCCTCTGCGCGTCCTCCGCGGGACGTGGCCGGCCGACGACACCTCCTTCCTCACTTTCAGCTTCCTCATCGACGGCTTCGTGCGCATGGTCGCCCCGGACCGAACGGTGCTGCTGCGTCCGGGCTCGATCTCGTACCAGCAGGGGACGACGACGTTCACGACCGAGTCGACGACTCCGGCCACGATCCTCCACCTCTCGCTGCGCGCCGACGAGATGCGCCGCTACGGCTTCGACACGTCGGCCCCGGTCTACGCGCTCGACCCCGACGCCCGGTCCACCCGCGCCGCGTACGCCTTCACGACCGCCTTCGCCCTCGCGGCGGAGTCGGGGACGGGGCTGCCCGGCGAGGGCGAGGTCACCGGCTTCGCCCACGTGGTCAAGCAGCTCCTCACCAGCGCGTTCCTCGCGGCGGCGAGCTCGCAGCCCGGCACCACGAGCGTGCGAGCCGCCACGCTCGGGCGCGCGCGCACGGTCATCGACCGGACGCACCGCACGCCGCGCTGCACTCCGGAGGCGGTGGCCGACGCGGTCAACGTGTCCACCCGCTCCCTCCAGCGGCTCTTCGAGGATGCGGGCACCACGGTCGCGAGCGAGATCGAGCGATCCCGGGTCGCCAGCGCCGTGGAGCTCCTGCGCCGCCGCCCGCGGGAGGTCCCGCTCGAGGCGATCGCCGCCGCGTCCGGATTCTCCTCGGCGGACCACCTCCGCCGTGCGCTCAAGCGCCGCGAGGGGCTCACCCCGAGCGACATCCGCGGCAGGATCGCGCGCCCCGCCGATGGATCGGCAGCCGGCGAGGTCGTGCTGCTCCAGCCCCCGCTCGCCGACGCGCGCAGGGCCTAGCCGTTCAGCTCGGGGCCGTCGGCCCCCGTGGAGCATCGAACCCGACGAGCAACGTCCGGACGAGCCCTTCTCGGCGCGCAGAGCAGCGACCCGGCCTCCACCGGGCACCGTCGGCCGACGCCGCAGCCGCAGCGGGCTGCAGGCCGGGTCAGCCCGCGCAGTATCCGAGCTGGACGGTCGATCCCTGCGGGACGTCGCCCGGAGCCAGGGACTGGGTCGTGATGGGCGGGTTCGCCCGGGTCGCGTCGCAGGTCTCGTCCGGGACCTCGACCCCCACGAGCTGCAGCTTCTCGGAGGCGAGGGTGGCCAGTGCGCTGCTGAGGGACGTCCCGACGAGGTCGGGGAGCGTGACCTGGCCGGAGGAGACCGTGAGGTCGACCGGCGTGCCCGGGGCGACCTGCTGTCCCGCTCCGGGGGAGGCGGAGAGCACGACGTCGCCCGGGACGGTCGGCGAGTTCTCGCGGGTCTGGGAGCCCTCGACGAAGCCGACGGCGGTGAGCGCGTCGATGGCCTCGGCGAGGCTCTGCCCGACGGTGTCCGGCACGGCGACGGGCTGGGGGCCCTGGGACACGACGATGCGGATGACCGTCTCGGGCGCGACGATCGTGCCCGAGCCAGGATCCGTGCGGATCACCTCGCCCTCGGGGACGGTCGAGCTGTACTCCGCGACCTGGCTCGGCACGAGGTCGAGCTCGGTCAGGGTCGACTGCGCGCTGTCGTAGGTGGTCTCGGTGAGGGTGGGGACCTCGCGCGACTGCGACGGCAGCGTCGACGCGGGCTGGAGCGTCAGCACCCAGATCACGAGTGCGGCGACGATCACGGCCAGCACGACGATCGAGGACCAGATCCAGAGGACCGGCGGGCGGCGCTGGGTGCGGACGATCGAGTTGTCCTCGGCCAGCTGGCGGAGGGCGAGCTCGGAGTCGTTGACTCCGCCCTGGCTGCGGGCCGCGAAGAGCGAGGTGGTCAGCTCGTCGATCGGGCGGTGGTCGGGGAGGCGTCCGGCGGCGGCGTCGCGCAGGTCGTCACGGAACTCCGCAGCTCCCTGGAAGCGCTCGTAGCGGTCCTTCGAGAGTGCTCGGGCGACGACCGCGTCGAGTGCTGGGGTGACGGCCGGGTTGATGGAGCTCGGCGCCGGCGGCGTCTCGCTGACGTGCTGGTAGGCGACGGCCACCGGGGTGTCGCCGCGGAAGGGCGCACGGCCGGTGAGGAGCTCGAAGAGCACGATGCCGGCGGAGTAGAGGTCGCTGCGGGCGTCGACCTGCTCGCCCTTCGCCTGCTCGGGGGAGAAGTAGGCCGCGGTGCCGAGGATCGCCGTGGTCTGAGCGACCGTGGCGGCGGAGTCGGAGACGGCGCGGGCGATCCCGAAGTCCATCACCTTCACCTGGCCCGACGGGGTCAGCATGATGTTGCCGGGCTTGATGTCGCGGTGGACGACGCCTGCGCGGTGCGAGTACTCGAGGGCGGTGAGGATGCCCTCCGTGATGCGGACGGCCTCGTCCACGTCGAGGGGGCCCTCCGCGATCAGGTCCTTGAGGAGGCGGCCCTCGATGTGCTCCATGACGATGAAGGGCCGGCGCGACTCGGCGCCGTTGTCGTCGAGCGAGACCTCCTCACCCGCGTCGAAGACCCGGACGATCGTGGGATGCGACATGCGCGACGCGGATTGCGCCTCCTGGCGGAACCGCAGGCGGAAGGCGGAGTCGGAGGAGAGGGAGAGCTTCAGCTCCTTGATGGCGACGGTGCGGCCGAGCCGGGTGTCGGTGCCGAGGTACACCTCGGACATCCCGCCGCGGCCGAGCCGGGGCCCGACCTGGTACCGTCCCGCGATCAGGCGACCCTCATCCGTCACGCGCACGCTCCCGCCCTGTACTTCCGTGTGGTGCGGCCCCGAGGAGCCACGGCAAGTGTACCTATGGGCCCCTGGTGTTCCGGGCGGGGGCGCGACGCGACGGCCGCGAGGCGCCGGGCCGGAGCGGTGCCCCGGCCCGGCGCGCCGCCGCTACTCGGAGGGGGTGGGCGTCGAGGTGGCCTTCGAGGTGGGGGTCGGCGCCGGGGTCGGAGCCGGTTCCTCGACGGTGACGGAGAGGGTGGGCGAGGCCGCCGACTCCGACTCGCCGCAGAGCACGGTGTACGTGACGTCGATCGTGCCCGCCGTGGTGCCGGCCTGGATCGTCGCGGTCGTCGAGTTCGACGGGTTGGTGCTCGTCACGCTCGCGCCCTCGCCGGTCGCGGTCACCCGGTAACCGCTCACGGAGGTTCCGCTCGGGCACTGGTTGTAGTTGCTCCAGGTGACGTTGAACGTCGCGCCCGCCTCGACGCTGGAGGCGGCGGGGGTGACGGTCGGCACGGCGGTCGGTGCGTCCGGGGTCGCGACCTCGGTGAAGACGGAGACCTCGATGGTCGTGCCCTTCACCACGTTCGCGGTGGGGTTCACGTCCTCGACGAGTCCGACCTGCTCGGCGGTGGGGGCGCTCGGGCCGTCCGCGCGGCGGACGCCCATGCCCAGGGCCTCGAGCTCGGTCTCGACGTCGTCGAAGGAGCGCCCGACGTAGTCGGCCTTGTCGATGACGACCGTGTTCGAGGTCGGCGTCGGCGTGGGACTCGGAGTCTCGGACGGCGTCGGCGACGGGGCAGTGCTGGTCGTCGCGGTGGGGGAGGCGGCCGGGTCGCTGCTCCCGCCGGTCGTCAGGGCGAAGATCGTGCCCGCGATGACGACGGCGAGGATCACGATGAGGGCGATCAGCGGCCAGGTCCAGGGGCTGCGCCTGCGCGGCTCCTCGGAGGCCTCGAGCGGCTCCTCGATCGGCACGAACGGAGCGGCGGCCGCGGCCGCGGGCGCGCCGGAGGGGAGCACCGTGGTCGCCTGCGTCGCGCCCTGGTTGGAGGGGAGGACCGTGGTCGCCTGCGTCGCGGGCAGGTCGCTGAGGACCGCGGGGACGGCCAGCGCCGCTCCGCGCACGTCGCCCGAGCGCAGCGCCTGGGCCGCCCGCGCGAGGTGCGCGGCGGTGGCGGGGCGGTCGGCCGGCTTCTTGGCGATGCAGGAGTAGACGAGATTGCGCACCGGCTCCGCGACCGTGACCGGCAGCTCCGGCGGGGTGTCGTTGATCTGCGCCATTGCGATGGCGACCTGCGACTCGCCCGTGAAGGGGCGGCGCCCGGCCAGGCACTCGTACGCGACGATGCCCAGCGAGTAGATGTCGGTGGCGGGGGAGGCGGGCTGGCCGCTCGCCTGCTCCGGGGACAGGTACTGGACCGTGCCCATGACCTGCCCGGTCGCCGTCAGCGGGACCTGGTCGGCGATGCGCGCGATGCCGAAGTCGGTGATCTTGACGCGGCCGTCCGGCGTGATGAGCAGGTTGCCCGGCTTCACGTCGCGGTGCACGAGGCCGGCGGCGTGCGCGGCGTGCAGGGCGAGCGCGGTCTGCGCGACGATGTCGAGGACCTTGTCGGTCGAGAGGACGCGCTCGCGCTCGAGGACGGTCGAGAGCGCCTCGCCGGGGACGAGCTCCATGACCAGGTAGGCCGAGCCGTCCTCCTCGCCGTAGTCGTAGACGTTGGCGATGCCCTCGTGGTTGACCAGCGCCGCGTGGCGGGCCTCGGCGCGGAAGCGCTCGAGGAATCCGGGGTCGCCGAGGTACTCGTCCTTCAGGATCTTGATCGCGATGGTGCGGCCGATGACGAGATCGGTCGCCTGCCACACCTCTCCCATGCCGCCGATGGCGATCCGGGACTGCAGCTCGTAGCGTCCCCCGAAGGTGAGGCCTGTCGTGGGTCTCATTTGTTCAGCACCGCCTCTAGTACCTGTTGTCCGATGGGTGCGGCGATCAGGTTGCCGTACCCGGTCTGGCCGAGCCCTCCACCGTTCTCCACGAGCACGGTGATGGCGTACTGCGGGTCGTCCGCAGGCGCGAAGCCGGTGAACCAGAGGGTGTACGGGTCGTCCCCGCCGTTCTCGGCGGTACCGGTCTTACCGGCCACAGTGACGCCCCCTATTGTTGCATTCGTCGCCGCGCCGCCCTGGACGCTGGCGACCATCATCGCCTTGACGGCGTCCGCGGTCTGCGTGCTCACCGCCCGGCCGAGCGACTTCTCCTGGAACTGCTGCAGCACGCTGAGGTCCTGCGAGCGGATCGAGTCGACCAGGTTCGGCTGCATCACCTCGCCGCCGTTCGCGATCGCCGCGGAGACCATGGCGATCTGCAGCGGCGTCGCACGCACCTCGTACTGTCCGAAGGCGGTGAGGGCCGTCTGGGCGTCGTCCGTCTTCGTCGGGTACGTGCTCGCCTCGACCGACATCGGGATCTCGAGCTCGGTGTCGAAGCCGAACTTCTCGGCCTGCGAGCGGATCGCGTCCGCTCCCAGCTGCACGCCCATCTCGGCCATCGGGACGTTGCAGGAGAGCGAGACGGCGGTGGCCAGCGTGACCGTCTCTCCGGAGCCGCAGAGACCGCCTCCGGAGTTGATCACCTGCGACGAGGAGCCGGGCAGCGTGTACGACTCGACGTTGGGGAAGCTCGAGTCGGCGGTGAAGCGGCCGGACTCGAGGGCGGCCGAGGCCACGACGAGCTTGAAGACGGAGCCGGGCGGGTTGAGCGAGCCGCCGATGGCCCGGTTCACGAGGGGCTCGGAGGAGTCGTCGTTCAGCGCCCGGTAGGCGGCGAGGACGTCGTCGGTGTCGTGGGAGGCGAGCGCGGTGGGGTCGAAGGTGGGCTTCGAGACCATCGCGAGGATGCGGCCGGTGGCCGGCTCCGTCACGACGACGGCCCCCGTGTAGTCGCCGAGCGCGTCGAAGGCGGCCTGCTGGGCGACCGGGTCGATCGAGAGCTCGACCGACGCGCCCTTCGGGTCCTGGCCCGTGACGAGGTTGTTGATCTCGTCGAAGAACTGCGAGTTCGAGGTGCCCGAGAGGTAGTCGTTGAGCGTGCGCTCGATGCCGGTGGTGCCCTGGTTCAGAGTGAAGTAGCCGGTCACGGCGGAGTAGAGCGGGCCGTTCGCGTACTGCCGCTGGAACTTGTAGAGGTCGTCCGACGGCGTCGAGGAGGCGATCGGCTGACCGCCGGCGAGGATCGCACCGCGCTCGGTCGAGAAGCTCTCGTAGAGGGTCCGCGTGTTGCGGCCGTCCTCGTCGAGGGAGTCGGCCTGGATCACCTGAATGGTGGTGGTGGAGAGCAAGAGTGCCACGAACATCGTCAGCACGACAAGGCTCACCCGTTTGAGTTCTCGGTTCATCGACGGATCACACCACCAGACGAGGCTGACTGCGGACTGTGTCGGACAGGCGCAGCAGCACCGCCACGATCATCCAGTTCGCCACGAGGGAGGAGCCGCCGGCGGCGAGGAACGGCGTGGTCAGGCCGGTCAGCGGGATGACACGGGTGACGCCTCCGATGACGATGAAGCACTGCAGAGCGATCACGAACGAGAGGCCGACTCCCAGGAGGCGCCCGAAGTCGTCCTGCCCGGCGAAGCCGATGCGGAACCCGCGCGAGACCAGCAGGAGGTAGAGGCCGAAGATCGCGAAGAGCCCGGCGAGGCCCAGCTCCTCGCCGAGGCTGGCGATGATGTAGTCGGACTGCGGGACCGGCGTGAGATCCGGCATCCCCTGGCCGAGGCCCGTGCCGAGCAGCCCGCCGTGCGCGAGGCCGAAGAGGCCCTGCACGAGCTGGTAGCTGCCGCCCGGATCCGCCCCGTAGCGCTCGGCGCTGAAGGGCTCGAGCCAGTTGGCGAAGCGGTTGCCCACGTAGTCGAGCGTCTGGCTCGCCAGCAGCGCGCCGCCGAGGAACAGGCCGACGCCGATGAGGACCCAGCTGGTGCGGCCGGTCGCGACGTAGAGCATGACCAGGAACAGGCCGAAGTAGAGCAGAGCCGTCCCCAGGTCGCGCTGGAAGACGATGACGCCCATCGTGACCGCCCAGACCACCAGGATCGGGCCGAGGTCGCGCAGGCGCGGGAAGCGCATCCCGAGGACGGTGCGGCCCACCATCGAGAGGGAGTCGCGGTTGCGCACGAGGTAGCCGGCGAAGAAGACCGCGAGGGCGATCTTGGCGATCTCGCCGGGCTGGAAGCTCGCCACGTCGCCGATCCCGATCCACACGCGCGCGCCGCTGACCTCGCGGCCGATGAAGGGCAGGAGCGGCAGCAGGAGCAGCACGATCGCCGCGAACCCGGCGACGTAGGTGTAGCGGAACAGCACGCGGTGGTTGCGGATGACCAGCAGCACCACGATCGCCGCCACGACGGCCAGGGCGCTCCAGAAGATCTGCCGCACCGCCACCGACTCCCAGCCGGTCGCGCCGTCGGCGATGTCGATCCGGTAGATCTCGGCGACGCCCAGGCCGTTCAGCACGGTGGCGATCGGGAGGAGGAAGGGGTCGGCCGCCGGGGCCGCGAAGCGCAGCACGACGTGCACGGCGAGCACGAGCGCCGAGAGGCCGGCGCCCAGCGAGACCAGCGTGGTGTCGATCGAGCCGAGGGCGCCGAGCTGCACGAGCACGATCGCGCCGGCGTCGATGAGGCATGCGCCGATCAGGAGCAGGAGCTCGAGATTGCGCAGCTTCTGGCGGAAGAAGCCCTGCCGCTCGGGGGCGGGGCGGGCGGTGGCCGTGGCGGCGTCCGTCATGGTGCTCCGTTCGCGTCCGTGAGGCGCTCGACGATGTCGACCGCGCCGGCGTAGGAGTCGGCGCTGATCGTCTGCTCCAGCTGCTCGACGTCGTAGGCGCGGAGGGAGTCGAGCGGGATGCCCGTGTCCTCCTTCACCTCCGAGAGCGAGAGCGGGCCGACCGACTGCTGGATGCCCTGGTAGATGATCACGGTGTCCCCGTCGGTGCCGACGTAGAAGCGCGACTGCGTCCAGTCGTAGGCGAAGAGGATCCCGAGGAATCCGATGATGAGCACGAGGGACAGGCCGACGAGCCAGGTGATGCGGCGGCGCAGGTGCCGGCGGCGGTCCTCCTCGATCAGCTCGTCGAGGTAGTCCTCGGACGCGGGCTCGAAGTGGGTGGGGCCCTGCGCGGCGGGAGCGCGGGTGTGCAGGCGGAGGCCGGGGATCCGGACGCGGTTCTGCGAGTCGTCGGTGCTGAAGGGCGTGGGCGCGGCGGCGGATCCGACGACCACCGGCTCCTCCACGGGGGCGAGGATGCGCGCGGTGTCGCCCGCCCCGGGGATGTCGAGGACGACGACGGTGACGTTGTCCGGGGCGCCGTGCGAGAGGCTGTCGCGGATCAGGCGGTCGGCCACCTGCTGGGCGGTCTCGTCGCGGCTGAGCTCCTTGAGGATCTCGTCGTGCGGGACGACGCCGGAGAGGCCGTCGGAGCAGATCAGCCAGCGGTCGTGCGGCTCGGTCTCGAGCGTGAGCGTGTCGATCTCGGGGTTGGTGTGCACGTCGCCGAGGACCCGCATCAGGACGGAGCGGCGCGGATGCGTCATCGCCTCCTCCTCCGTGATGCGGCCGGAGTCGACGAGGCGCTGCACGAAGGTGTGGTCCGTCGTGACCTGCTCGAGCCGGCCGTCGCGGAGGACGTAGATGCGGGAGTCGCCGATGTGCGCGATCGCCACCGACTCGCCGACGCGGGCGATCGCGCTGACGGTGGTGCCCATGCCGGTGAGCTCGGGGTGGTCGACCACGGCGTCGGCCAGCAGGGTGTTGGCCGCCAGCAGGGTGCGCTTGAGCTCGTCCTCGGCCTCGTAGGTGGAGGCGTAGACGCGGTCCGCCTCCGCGATGCGCTTGATCGCGATGGAGGAGGCGACGTCGCCGCCCGCGTGGCCGCCCATGCCGTCGGCGACGACGAAGAGCTGCCGGCCCGCGTAGCCGGAGTCCTGGTTGTTCGAGCGGATCCTGCCGACGTGCGAGACGGCGGCGCTCTCGCGCACCGCGCCGTGGCCGGAGCCGCTCTCCGGAGTGGGGGCCACGCGCTACGACCGCCGCAGTTCGAAGGTGGTGGTGCCGACCTTCACGGGCGTGTCCAGCGGCACCTTGGTGGGCGCGCCGACGCGGCGGCCGTCGAGGAAGGTGCCGTTGGTGGAGTCGAGGTCCTGGATCATCCACTCGTCGTTCCAGAGGAGCAGGCGCGCGTGGTGGGTCGAGGTGTAGTCGTCGCGGATGACCAGCGTCGACTCCGCGGAGCGGCCGATCGTCAGCGGGTCGCCGGTCAGCTCGAGCTCGGTGCCCCGCTTGGGGCCCGAGGTGATCACGAGGCGCTGCGCCGTGTGGACCGTGGCGGCGCCTCCCTGCTCGGCGCGCTCGGCGGCGGCCTCTCGGCTCCTCCGGGCCGAGGGGGCCGACGGAGAGGCGGGCTGCGCGGGCGTGGGAGCCGCGGCGGCCGCGGCGACCACGGGCTGGGCCGCCGTCACGAACGGGGCCTCGGGGGACGCGGCCTGCGCGCCGGGCGGCAGCTTGCGCACGCGCTGCCCGAACAGGTCGGAGCGCAGCGCGTAGACGATGCCGAACACGAAGAACCACAGCAGCGCGAGGAACGCGATGCGCAGGAGGAAGAGAGTGAGCTCGCTCATAGCCGGTCGTCCCAGAATCCCTCGGAGCCGCGTCCGGCTGCCCTGCCGGACGACGGGCGGTCGGTGCGTGCGGGCGCGGAGCCCTGCACGACGCGGTAGACGATCGAGGTGCGCCCGATCGTGATGGTCTGCTCGGGGGCCAGGGGCGCCTGCGTGACGGGCCGGCCGTCGAGCTTGGAGCCGTTCGTGGACCCGAGGTCGTGCACCTGGGCGCGGGAGCCGTCCCAGAGGATCTCGACGTGCTTGCGGGACGTGCCCGAGTCGTCGACGGTGATGTCGGCGTCGCTGCCGCGGCCGATGACGGTGCGCGCCTTCGTGATCGGGTGGCGCCGGCCGTCGATGTCGAGGACGGGCGTGTAGGCGACGGTGCCCTTCACGCTGCGGGAGTCGACCTCGACCATGCCGTCGCTGAGCGCCGGATCGACGGCGAGGGAGATGTCGATCGGGCCGGGGAAGCGGAAGCCCTGCTTGGTGGCGTGCTCGGTGGCCACGGTGGTGAGCTCGTCGATCAGGGTGGCGCCGAGGCGCTGCATCCGGTCGAGGTCGGTCGCGGACATCCGCAGGACGAGGCTGTTGGGGACGAGGATGCGGTCGCGGCTGACCACGGCGGCGGAGGTGTCGAGCTCCCGGCGGAGGGCGGAGGCGAGCTCGACCGGCTGCAGACCCGACTTGAAGGTCCGCGCGAACGCGCCGTTGACGACGCGCTCGAGTCCCTTCTCGAAGTTGTCCAGTATGCCCACAGTCTTCCGATCTTCCGGTTCTTCGCCTTCTCGGCGGTCGCGCACGGATCGAGATGTCTGCGCGCCCGTCGCCGCTTCCTCTTCTTGGTCTGCGCCGCGCACGGCTACGGGCATGTTACTGGGATGGTCTGGATGCGCGATCCTCCGCAGTGGTTTCGCGGCAGGAGTGCCGTGTGCGCGCTCTCACCGGGGCGGCTCGGCGGCGGCTCCCGGGGGAGCGGCGGCCCGGGACGGTGAGCGCCGGTTCGGCTCGGGGGCCGGGGGATGCTACGATTTCTCGTCGGCGCTTCGGTGCCGCTGGTGAGCGCGAGTGGCGGAATAGGCAGACGCGCACGGTTCAGGTCCGTGTGCCCGAAAGGGCGTGGGGGTTCAACTCCCCCCTCGCGCACCAGAGTTCACGAGAACCGGAGTTCGAGAGAACCGGGTTCGAGAGAACCAGGCGAGAAGCCCCCGATCGGATGTCCGGTCGGGGGCTTCTCCCGTTCCCGAGTGCGGTGCGCCGCGGGGCGGGCTCCTGTCGTGTCGTTCTCGCGGACGGCGTCCCGCGGAGGCGTGGTGTTCACCGGGAGGTCGGCGGGAGGTCGTCCGGCGCGGGCACGCTCGCGGGGTGATCGCCCTCCGTGCCGACGTGTCCGCCCTCGATCCGCGGGCGCTGCCCGAGCTGCTCCGACGCCTCCGTCGGCACCGGAGCGTGCAGGTGGGGGAGTGCCAGTGGATCGCGGTGCTGCCCGGATCGGGCCCGGTGCTGCTGACGGCCGGCGACCGGCTCGTGCTCGACCTGCTGATCGAGCGGCGCGCGCTGCTCCCCGTGATGATCGACGCGCTCGAGGCCGAGCTGCGCAGCGGCGGCTTCCGCGAGCGGATCGCGCTGAGCTGGAGCACGCCGGACACGGTGCCCGTGCTGCTGCGCTGACGGCTCGCGGTCAGCGGCGGGTGAGCTCCACGACCGGGATGATACGGGTGGTGCGCTTCTCGTAGTCGAGGAAGCCGGCGGAGGCGGTGGTGAAGCGGGCCCAGCCGGCGTCGCGCTCCTCCCCGGCGAGGACACGCGCCCGGACGTCGACGGTGCCGTCGTCGGGGGTCTCGATCGCCAGGTCCGGGTGGGCGATCATGTTGTGGAACCAGGCGGGGTGCTTCGGCGCACCGGCGGCGGACGCGGCGAGCAGCCAGACGTCGTCGGAGGGGTGCAGCGCCATCAGGGGAGTCACGCGCTCCTCACCGGAGCGGGCGCCGCGGTGGTGCACCAGCACGAGGCTCCTCCCGAAGCCGCCCGTGGTCACGGTCCCGCCGTTCGCGCGGAACTCCTCGATGATCGTGTCGTTCCAGTCGGCCATGCTCGTCCTCCTCGACGCGGTGCCGGCACTCGAGTGCCGGGGTCAGGCGCGGGCGCCCAGAGCGTCCTCGCGGCTGCTGCTCCCACCCGGCGGCTGTGCGCCCCCGGTGACGGCGGCGGGATCCGCCAGCGCCCGCCGCCAGGGTAGCTCCGCGGCGCCGACGAGTTCCAGCCTCGAGCGCAGGGCGGCCCGCTCGATCCGCACGCCGCGCGCGAGGTCGCTCAGAGCCCGGGCGGAGACGCGGGCGGCGAGGCGCTCGCGGTCGACGGTGAGCAGCGAGCCGAGGAAGCCGCCGAGCACGACCGCGGTGGGGTTGAAGAGGTTGATGTAGGTGGACAGGCCCTCCGAGAGCAGGTCGACCTGGCGGGCGACCTCGCCGAGGACGGCGGGGTCGCGGGAGGTGCCCAGGGCGATGTCGAGCTCGTCCTGGTCGAGGACGCGGGCGCCGAGGACGTCGAGGAGGGAGCGCATCCGGACCTCGGCCTCGAGGCAGCCGCGCCGGCCGCAGCCGCAGAGGCGGCCGTTCGTGGCGACGAGGGTGTGGCCCAGCTCGGCCGCGAATCCCGAGGAGCCCTGGAGCGGGACGCCGCCGATGATGACTCCTCCGCCGATGCCGCCCGCGCCGCCGGTGACGTAGACGACGTCGGCCACGCCGTGCGCGGCTCCGAAGAGGGACTCGCCGATGGCGCCGAGGGTCGCGTCGTTGCCGACGGCGACCGGGAGGTCGAGGGCGCGGCTGAGCTGGGTGGCGAGGTCGACGTCGCGCCAGCCCAGGTGCGGGGCGCGGTGGACGAAGCCGGAGTCGGCCTGGACGAGGCCGGGGACGGCGACGCCCGCGCCGACCAGCGTGCGCAGCGACTCCCGCTCGGAGCGGAAGCCCTCGACGATTCCGGTGACGACGCGGACCACCGTGGCGGGGCTCGCGGGCTTGGGGGTGTCGAAGCGGACGCGGCGGAGCAGCTCGCCGTGCAGCCCGACGAGGCCGACGATGATCGCGTCGGTGTCGAGGTGGACGCCCACGGCCGCGAACCGGTCGCCGGGGACGACGGTGGCGCTGGGGCGGCCGATGCGGCCGTCGGGCGCGGTGGTCTCCTCCGCCACCCAGCCGAGCTCGCTCAGCTCGCCGACGAGGTTCGCGACGGCGGAGCGGTTCAGCCCGGTGAGGCGGCCGAGCTCGGCGCGGCTGGTGGGACCGGAGCGGTGCACCAGGGTCGCGAGGCTCGCGAGGTTCGTGCGGCGCAGCAGCGCGTTGCTGGAGGCTCCGACTGCTCCTGCCATGATCGCCTGCCTGTCGCTGGACCCCGACGGGTCTCGGATGCACTCGGGCGCGGCTCCCCCGAGGAGAAGCCGCGCCCGAGAACTGTAGAAGAGAAGGACGAGGAGCGCCGCTGGGCGGCGCCCGGCGTTCGTCTAGCGGCCGCCGGCGCGGCGCTTGTTGAAGATGTCGAACGCCACCGCGAGCAGGAGCACGAAGCCCTTGATCGCCATCTGCCAGGCCGCGTCGACCGAGAGGATGGACAGGCCCATGTTGAGCACGCCCATCACGAGTCCGCCGATGACGGCTCCGACGACGGTGCCCACGCCTCCCTGGACGGCGGCGCCGCCGATGAAGACCGCGGCGATCGCGTCCAGCTCGTAGTTCTGTCCGGCCGAGGCGACCGCACCGCCGGCGCGGGCGGTGCTGACGATGCCCGCGACTCCGGCCAGTGCGCCCATGTTGACGAAGATGAAGAAGTTGACCCACTTCGTCTTGACGCCGGACATCATCGCGGCGAACAGGTTGCCGCCCATCGCGTAGATGTGGCGGCCGAAGACCGTCCGGCCGAGCACGAAGCTGTAGGCGAGGATCAGCACGGCGAGCACGATCAGGATGATCGGGGTTCCGCTGTAGCCGGCGAGCAGCCAGGAGAGGGCCATGATCGCGATGACGGCGATGGCCGACTTCGCCACCAGCGAGCCGATGGGCTCGCGGGGCAGCTCGAGGCGGCGGAGGGTCGCACGGCTGCGGAGCTGCTGGGCCACGAGGACGACGCAGACGATCAGGCCGAGGACCAGGGTGAGCGCGTCGCGCCCGGCGATGCCGCCGAGGACGCCCGGGAGCCAGCCGGCGCCGATCGCGGTGAACTCGGTGGGGAGGCCGTTGATCGTTCCGCCGGTGAGGAGGACGAGGGTGAAGCCGCGGAAGATCAGCATGCCCGCGAGGGTCACGATGAACGCCGGTATGCCGACGAAGGCGACCCAGAAGCCCTGCCAGGCTCCGACGGCAGCGCCGGTGACGAGGGCGACGACGACGGCCGCCCACCAGGGCAGGCCCCAGTTGTTCATCGCGATCGCCGAGATGGCGCCGACCATCGCCACGACCGAGCCGACCGAGAGGTCGATGTGGCCGGCGATGATGACCATCACCATGCCGATCGCGAGGATCAGCACGTAGGCGTTCTGCTGGATCAGGTTGTTGACGTTGCCGGGCAGGAGCAGGCGCCCGCCGGTCAGCACCTGGAAGAGCAGGATGATGATGGCCAGTGCGGCGAGGATGCCGTACTGCCGGAGGTTGATGTTCAGCCGGCGCGAGCGCTTAGGCGGGGTGGAGGGCGTGTTGGCGGGCGTGTCCGCCGGCGCTGTGGTGGTCGTGGCGCTCATCGGGCCTGTTCCTTTCCGGCGGTCATGTAGTGCATGAGGTGCTCCTGGGTGGCGTCGGCGCGATCGATCTCGCCCGTGATCCGTCCCTCGGAGATGGTGTAGATGCGGTCGGCGAGGCCGATCAGCTCGGGCAGCTCGGACGAGATGACGACGACCGCCTTGCCCTGGGCCGCGAGCTCGTTGATGATCCCGTAGATCTCGTACTTGGCTCCCACGTCGATGCCGCGGGTGGGCTCGTCGAGGATCAGCACGTCGGGACCGGAGAAGATCCACTTCGAGAGGACGACCTTCTGCTGGTTGCCGCCGGAGAGCTTCCCCGTGACGGCCGAGACGGTCGGCGCCTTGATGTTCATCTTCGATCGGTACGAGTCGGCGACCTTGTACTCGCGGTGCTTGTCGATCACGCCGAGCCGGGCCAGGCGCGAGAGCGCGGCGGCCGAGACGTTGACGGTGATGTCGCCGATGAGGTTGAGCCCGTAGCGCTTGCGGTCCTCGGTCGCGTAGGCGAGGCCGTTGCGGATGGCCTCGTCGACGGTGCGGGTCTGGATCTCCTCGCCGTCCTTGTAGACGCGGCCGGAGATGCCGGTGCCGTAGCTCCTCCCGAAGATGCTCATCGCGAGCTCGGTGCGTCCGGCACCCATCAGGCCCGCGAAGCCGACGATCTCGCCGGCGCGGACGGTGAAGGAGGCGTCGTCGACGACCACGCGGTTGATGTCGACCGGGTGGTGGACCGTCCAGTTCTCGACGCGCAGCTTCTCCTCGCCGATCTGCGGGTCGCGCGGCGGGAACATGCTGTTGAGGTCGCGGCCGACCATCGCGCGGATGATCCGGCTCTCGGACGCCTCCTCGCCGGCCATCGGGAAGCTCTCGATGGTGCGGCCGTCGCGGATGATCGTGACGGTGTCCGCGATGGCGCGGATCTCCTTCAGCTTGTGGCTGATGATGATGCAGGTGATGCCCTGCTTGCGGAGCTGGTCGATCAGGCCGAGCAGGTGGTCGCTGTCCTCGTCGTTGAGGGCGGCGGTGGGCTCGTCGAGGATGAGGAGCTTCACCTCCTTGGCGAGGGCCTTGGCGATCTCGACGAGCTGCTGCTTGCCGACGCCGAGCTCGAGGATCTTGGTCGCGGGGCTCTCGGCGAGGCCGACGCGGGCGAGCAGCTTGGCCGCCTCCGCGTTGGTCGCGTTCCAGTTGATGACGCCGCGGGTCGACTTCTCGTTGCCGAGGAAGATGTTCTCGGCGATGGAGAGGTAGGGGCTGAGGGCGAGCTCCTGGTGGATGATCACGATGCCGTCGGCCTCGCTGTCGTTGATCGACCGGTACTGCGCCTCCTCGCCCTCGAACTCGATGGTGCCCTCGAAGCTGCCGTACGGGTACACGCCGGAGAGGACTTTCATCAGGGTCGACTTGCCGGCGCCGTTCTCGCCGCAGATGGCGTGGACCTCGCCGGGCTGGACCGAGAGCGAGACGCCGTCGAGGGCGCGGACGCCGCCGCCGAACTCCTTGACGATGTCGCGCATGATGAGGATGGGACTGGCCAACAGGGCCTCACTTCGTTGGGGGGGGAGTGGTGTGCGGACGGGGAGGCGGGGGCGGGGAGGATCGCTCCTCCCCGCCCCCGCCCGACGGATCAGAGTCCGACGTCGCCGGCCTTGAGGAAGCCGGAGTCGACGAGGACCGACTGCACGTCGTCCTTCGTGACGACCTGCGGCTCCAGCAGGTAGGACGGGACGACCTTCTCGCCGTTGTCGTAGGTCTCGGTGTCGTTGACCTCGGGCTCCTCGCCCGCGACGATCGACTGCACCATCTGGAAGACGCGGTCGCCGAGGGTGCGGGTGTCCTTCCAGACCGTCATGGACTGCTCGTCGGCGAGGATCGCCTTGACGTTGGCCTTGTCGGCGTCCTGGCCGGTGATGACCGGGTAGTCGGCGCCGGGGGTGTAGCCGGCCGACTTCAGCGAGGCCTCGATGCCGATGGCCAGGCTGTCGTTGGGGGAGAGCACGACGTCGACCTTCTGGCCGCCGGTGTAGAAGGAGGAGAGGCGGTTGTCCATCTCGGACTGCGCCTTGTCGGAGGCCCAGCCCTGGATGCCGATCGAGGCCCAGTCGTCGTCCGACGCGGGCGACTTGCCCGAGGGGACGGTGAGCTTGCCGCTCTCGATGTAGGGCTGCAGGACGTCCCACGCGCCGGAGAAGAAGAACTTCGCGTTGTTGTCGTCGGGGCTGCCGGCGAAGGGCTCGAGGGTGAAGGGACCCGCGGCGTTCTTCAGGTCGAGGGTCGACTCGATGTACTGGCCCTGGAGCTGGCCGACCTTGTAGTTGTCGAAGGTCGCGTAGTAGTCGACGTCCGCGGTGCCGTTGATGAGACGGTCGTAGGCGATGACGGTGGCGTTCTGCTTCTTCGCCTCGGCGAGGACGGGCGCGAGCGCCTCGCCGTCGATCGCGGCGATGACCAGGATCTTGGAGCCGCCGGCGATCTGGTTCTGGATCTGCGAGATCTGCTGATCGGTCTTGTTGTCGGCGTACTGGAGGTCGACGGTGCAGCCGTCGCCCTCGAGCTGCGACTGGAGGCCTTCGCCGTCGTTGATCCAGCGCTCGAGGCTGCGCGTGGGCATCGAGATGCCGACGGTGCAGTCGCCTTCCGCGCCGGCGCCGGCAGCGGCGCCTCCGGAGTTGGCGGGGCTCGCGGAACAGGCCGCGAGGCCGAGGGAGATGATGCCGGCGGCGGCCAGCGTGGTGATGCCGCGGGAGAACTTCATGGAGTGCATTCCTCTCTGAAAGCAGTGTCCGAGGGAGAGGACGACAAGAGGCGTGCACGTGTGGCGCACGTCGTCGTGTCGTCGCCCGGGAGGGCGGGAGAGCCCCGAGGGGCTTTGTCCACGGAGAGAACATATTCCTTCGATCGGGGGGAGTAAAGCGCGGGCGGCGAATTTGTCCAGGCGATGCCGAAATGTGATCTTCGGGACGTCGACCCCCGCCGTTGCTGGGGGAGAACGCTCTCACCGCTCGGCTCCCGCCCGGCTCGCGCCCCTCCGCCGGGCGCCCGCCGCCGTCCGCGTGAGGGAAACGCGAGGACTCCGGGCCGGGCCGTAGGGGAACCGTGAGGACCGCTCCGAGGGGCCCCCGCGAGGTGTTGCATCGCTTCCTGTGCCGCTTCCCGGCAGGCGTCCGGTCCCGGGCGTCGTCCGCTCCCCGGATGGAGTCCTCCGTGCTCGACCTCGCCTACCTCCTCGGCGTGCTCGCCCTCTTCTCGCTCATCGCTCTCGCTGCGAAGGGGGTCGAGCGGCTGGGCGGACCGCCCCCCTCGGCGACCCGCGGGACCCGCGAGAAGGAGGCGGGCCGGTGATCGTCTTCGACGCCCTCGCGGCCGTGCTGGCGCTCGCCGCCGTCGTCTACCTCGTCGCGGCCCTGATCCGACCGGAGCGCTTCTGATGGATCCGCTCCTCGCCGTCCTCCAGGTCGCGACCGTCGGCCTGGCCGTCGCCCTCCTCCACCGCCCCCTCGGCGACCACATGTTCCGCGTCTACACCTCGACGCGCGACCTCGCCCTCGAGCGCGGCGTCTACCGCCTCATCGGCGTCGACTCCGCGGGCGAGCAGAGCTGGCGCGCCTACCTCCGGGCCGTGCTGGCCTTCTCGCTCGTCGGCGTGCTCCTGCTCTACGGGATGCAGCGCCTCCAGGCGGTCCTGCCCGGCTCCCTCGGCCTGCCCGCGGTGCCGGAGGGGCTGGCGTTCAACACCGCCGTCTCGTTCGTCACCAACACCAACTGGCAGTCCTACTCCCCGGAGGCGACCCTCGGCTTCGCGGTGCAGCTCGGCGGCCTCGCCGTGCAGAACTTCGTCTCGGCGGCCGTGGGCCTGGCCGTGGCGGTGGCGCTGATCCGCGGATTCGCGCGCCGCTCCTCCGGAACGCTCGGCAACTTCTGGGTCGACCTCGTGCGCGGCACGCTGCGCCTCCTGCTGCCCCTCGCGGTGGCGGCAGCGGTCGTGATGATCGCGGGCGGCGTGATCCAGAACCTGAACGGCCCGCTGACGGTGACCACGCTCACCGGCGGCGAGCAGAGCATCCCGGGCGGCGCGGTGGCCTCGCAGGAGGCGATCAAGCTGCTCGGCACCAACGGCGGCGGCTACTTCAACGCCAACTCCGCGCACCCGTTCGAGAACCCCTCGGCGTGGGTGTCGCTGCTGCAGATCGTGCTGATCCTCGCGATCCCGTTCTCGCTGCCGCGCACCTTCGGCCGGATGGTCGGCGACGTGCGGCAGGGGCGCGCGATCCTCGCGGCGATGGCGACGATCTTCGTCGTGTCGCTCGCGGCCCTCACCGCGCTGGAGGCGGCGGGCGGCGGATCCGCGGCGCAGGCCGCCGGAGCCGCGATGGAGGGCAAGGAGACGCGCTTCGGCATCGCCGGCTCCGCCCTCTACGCGACCGCCTCGACGCTCACCTCGACCGGCGCCGTCAACGCGATGCACGACTCCTTCACCGCGCTCGGCGGCATGCTGCCGATGCTCAACATGATGCTCGGCGAGGTCGCCCCCGGCGGCGTCGGCTCGGGCCTCTACGGGATGCTCGTGCTCGCGGTGCTGGCCGTGTTCGTCGGCGGGCTGCTGGTCGGCCGGACGCCCGAGTACCTGGGCAAGAAGCTCGGCCCGCGCGAGATCAAGCTCGCGAGCCTCTACATCCTCGTGACGCCGACGCTCGTGCTGGCCGGCACGGCCCTGAGCTTCGCGATCCCGGCGGTGCGGGAGGACGTGGAGAGCACGTCGATCCTGAACCCCGGGCTGCACGGACTCTCGGAGGTGCTCTACGCCTTCACCTCCGCGTCCAACAACAACGGCTCGGCGTTCGCGGGGCTGACGGCGAACACGCCCTGGCTCAACACGGCGCTCGGCGTCGCGATGCTCCTCGGCCGCTTCCTCCCGATCCTGCTGGTGCTCGCCCTGGCCGGCTCGCTCGCAGCGCAGTCGCCGGTGCCCTCCAGCGCCGGCACGCTGCCCACCCACCGGCCGCAGTTCGTCGGCCTCCTCGTGGGCGTCACGGTCGTCGTGACCGCGCTCACCTACTTCCCCGTACTCGCGCTGGGCCCCCTGGCGGAAGGACTGCGACTCCGATGACCACTGCACTCACCGAGGCCCCCGCGGAACCCGCGCGCCCCACCCGCGCCGCCCTCGGGCCGCGCCAGCTCGCCGCCGCCCTCCCCGGAGCGCTGCGCAAGCTCGATCCGCGCCTGATGTGGCGCAACCCCGTGATGTTCATCGTCGAGGTCGGCGCCGTGCTGACCACGGTGCTGGCGATCGCCGAGCCGTTCCTCGGGGGGCCGGAGGAGTCGGGCGGATCGACGGTGCCCGTCACCTTCACGGGCGGCATCGCGATCTGGCTCTGGCTCACCGTGGTGTTCGCGAACCTCGCGGAGTCGGTGGCCGAGGGCCGCGGCAAGGCGCAGGCCGAGAGCCTGCGCGCCACCCGCACCAGCACTCCGGCCCGGCGCGTGACGGACTACGACCCCGCGGACCCCTCCGCCCTGTCGGCCCGCCTGGTCGAGGTCTCCTCGGCCGAGCTGCAGCTGGGCGACGTGGTCGTGGCGGAGGCGGGCGACCTCGTCCCCGGCGACGGCGACATCGTCTGGGGCATCGCCTCCATCGACGAGTCGGCGATCACGGGCGAGTCGGCGCCGGTCGTCCGCGAGAGCGGGGGCGACCGCAGCGCGGTGACGGGCGGCACGCGAGTGCTCTCGGACCGGATCGTGGTGCGCATCACCTCGCGGCCGGGCGAGACCTTCGTCGACCGGATGATCGGCCTGGTCGAGGGCGCGTCGCGGCAGAAGACGCCGAACGAGATCGCGCTCGACATCCTCCTGGCGAGCCTCTCGATCGTGTTCGTCGTGGTCGTGCTGACCCTGAACCCGATCGCCTCGTTCGCAGGAGCCTCCGTGAGCGTCCCGGTGCTGGTCGCCCTGCTCGTCTGCCTCATCCCGACCACCATCGGCGCCCTCCTCTCGGCCATCGGCATCGCCGGCATGGACCGGCTCGTGCAGCGCAACGTGCTCGCGATGTCCGGCCGGGCGGTGGAGGCGGCGGGCGACGTCACGACGCTCCTGCTCGACAAGACGGGGACCATCACCTACGGCAACCGCCGCGCGGTGGCGTTCCTCCCGCTCGACGGAGTGGCGCAGGCCGCCCTCGTCGACGCGGCCGCCTCCTCCTCGCTCAGCGACCCGACACCCGAGGGGAAGTCGATCGTCGACCTCGCGGGCGACTCGGGCCGTCCCGCCGTCGAGCCCGCTCAGGCCGCCGTGGTGCCGTTCACCGCGCAGACCCGGATGAGCGGGCTCGACCTCCCCGACGGCTCCTCCATCCGCAAGGGCGCCGGCTCGGCCGTGCGCGCCTGGGTGGAGGAGGAGGGGCCGCTGCCTTCCGCGGTCGCGGCGCGCCTCACGGTGCTCGTCGACGGCGTCTCGGAGAGCGGCGGCACGCCTCTCGTCGTCGCGGTGAAGGACGCCCACGGCGCCCGCCTGCTCGGCGTCGTGCACCTGAAGGACGTGGTGAAGGACGGGCTCGCCGAGCGCTTCTCGGAGCTGCGCGCGATGGGCATCCGCACCGTGATGATCACGGGCGACAACCCGCTGACCGCGAAGGCGATCGCGGCGGAGGCGGGAGTCGACGACTACCTCGCCGAGGCGACCCCCGAGGACAAGCTCGCCCTGATCCGGCGCGAGCAGGAGGGCGGCGCGCTGGTCGCGATGACCGGCGACGGCACCAACGACGCCCCGGCCCTCGCGCAGGCCGACGTGGGCGTGGCGATGAACACCGGCACCTCGGCGGCGAAGGAGGCGGGCAACATGGTCGACCTCGACTCCGACCCCACCAAGCTCATCGACATCGTGCGGATCGGCAAGCAGCTGCTGATCACCCGCGGCGCGCTCACCACGTTCTCGATCGCGAACGACGTGGCGAAGTACTTCGCGATCATCCCGGCGATGTTCGCGGGGGTCTTCCCCGGGCTCGCGGTGCTGAACGTGATGCAGCTGCACTCGCCGGCCTCGGCGATCCTCTCGGCGATCGTGTTCAACGCGCTGGTGATCGTCGTGCTGATCCCGCTCGCGCTGCGCGGAGTGGCGTACCGCCCGGTCGCCGCCTCGCGCATCCTCAGCCGCAACCTCCTGGTCTACGGGTTGGGCGGAGTGATCGCTCCGTTCCTCGGGATCAAGCTCGTCGACCTGATCGTCGCCGCGATCCCCGGCTTCTGACCCGCCCGTCCCGACCACCGAAGACAGAGAGAAGAGACCATGTTCCGTCCCTACGGTGTCGCGCTGCGCGCGATGATCGTGCTCACCGTGCTGCTGGGAGCGGCGTACCCGCTCGCGGTGCTCGGGATCGGGCAGCTCGCCCTGCCCGCCCAGGCGAACGGCTCGCTGCTGCGCCAGGACGGCGCGGTGATCGGCTCGTCGCTGATCGGCCAGTCGTTCACGGACGCCGACGGAGCGCCCCTGCCGGAGTGGTTCCAGTCGCGTCCCTCCGCCGCGGGCTACGACGCCGCGGCCTCGACCGGCAGCAACCTCGGCCCCGAGAACGCCGACCTGGTCGCGTCCGTCGAGGAGCGCCGGGCCGCGATCGCGGCCTTCGAGGGCGTCGACCCGGCCGCGGTTCCGGCCGATGCGCTGACCGCCTCCGCCTCGGGGCTCGACCCCGCGATCAGCCCCGCCTACGCGCAGCTGCAGGCGCCCCGCGTCGCCGCCGCCCGCGGGCTCGACGTGAGCGCCGTGCGCGCGCTGGTCGAGGAGCACACCGCGGGCCGCGAGCTCGGGTACCTCGGCGAGCCGACGGTGGACGTGCTCGAGCTCAACGCCGCTCTCGCGCGGCTGTGACCGCTCCGGTGGCGCCTCCGGCTCGTAGAATCGCGATCGGCTCGTCGGGACCGTCCGATCGAGCGGATCGACGCCGGTCCCGCGAGCCCGGGACGCCCCGGAGCCGCGAGCACGAGGGGAGGCCGGGAGCATGACGAAGGGCCGCCTGCGCGTGCTCCTCGGAGCCGCGCCCGGAGTGGGCAAGACCTACACGATGCTCGAGGAGGGCCGCCGGCTCGCCGCCGAGGGTCGCGACGTCGTGGTGGCCGTGGTCGAGACGCACGGCCGCTCCGCCACCGCCGCGATGGTCGAGGGGCTGGAGGTCGTGCCGAGGAGGGCCGTCGAGCACCGCGGTGTGCTGCTCGACGAGATGGACCTCGACGCGGTGCTCGCCCGCCGGCCCGACGTCGCGCTGGTCGACGAGCTCGCGCACACCAACGCCCCCGGCTCCCGGCACGAGAAGCGCTGGGAGGACGTGCGGACGCTCCTCGACGCCGGCATCACCGTCTTCTCGACCGTGAACATCCAGCACATCGAGTCGCTCAACGACGTGGTGCACGCGATCACCGGAGCGCCGCAGCGCGAGACGATCCCGGACGCGGTCCTCCGCGCCGCCGATCAGATCGAGGTCGTCGACCTGGCGCCCCAGGCGCTGCGCGACCGCCTCGCCGACGGCCGGGTCTACCCGCCCGAGCGCATCGACGCGGCGCTGTCCAACTACTTCCGGCTCGGCAACCTGACCGCCCTGCGCGAGCTCGCGCTGCTCTGGCTCGCCGACGAGGTCGACAGCGCGCTGCGCGACTACCGCGTCGAGCACGGCATCGACAGCACCTGGGAGGCGCGCGAGCGCGTGGTCGTGACCCTCACCGGCGGGCCGGAGGGGGAGACCCTGCTGCGGCGCGGCGCGCGGATCGCGGCCCGTGCCTCCGGGGGCGACCTGCTCGCCGTGCACGTGGTGACCCCCGACGGCCTCCGCACTCCCCGGCCGCACGTGCTCGAGGCGCAGCGGGTGCTGGTCGAGAAGCTCGGCGGCAGCTACCACCAGGTGGTCGGCGAGGACGTGCCGCGGACGCTGGTCGAGTTCGCCCGCTCGGTGAACGCGACGCAGCTGGTGATCGGCGTGAGCAGGCGGAGCCGCCTCGCCTCGGCGCTGACGCCCGGCACCGCGTCGACGGTGATCCGCGAGTCCGGCAACATCGACGTGCACATCGTCAGCCACTCCGCCGCCGGGCGCACCGCGGTGCTGCCGAGGCTCGACGGGGCCCTGACTCTGCGGCGCCGCCTCCTGGGACTGGCCCTCGCCCTCGTGGGCGGCCCGCTGGTGACCTGGCTGCTCTCGAGCCTCCGCAGCGACGAGTCGATCACGAGCGACGTGCTCTCGTACCAGCTGCTGGTGGTGGTGGTCGCGCTGGTCGGCGGGCTCTGGCCGGCCCTCTTCGCGGCCGTGCTCTCGGGGCTGACCCTCGACTTCTTCTTCGTCGATCCGCTCTACACGATCACCGTCGACGAGCCTCTGCACGCGCTGGCGCTGGTGCTCTACGTGCTGAACGCGGCGCTCGTCAGCGCCGTGGTCGACCGCGCGGCCCGGCGGGCGCGGGCCGCCAAGCGGTCGGGGGCGGAGTCGGAGCTGCTGGCGACGATCGCGGGCGGCGTGATCCGCGGGCAGGGGGCGCTGCAGGCGATCCTCGAGCGCTCGCGCGAGGCGTTCGGGCTGACCGGCGTGCGGCTGCTGCGCGGCGGCGAGCTCGTCGCGGCCGACGGCGAGCCGCAGCCGGAGGGCGATCCCGCGCGCATCGCGGTGGGCGAGGGCGCGGTGCTCGAGCTGCACGGCCGCGAGCTGGAGGGGAGCGAGCGGCGGCTGCTCCAGGTCGTCGCCGCCCAGCTGGACTCGGTGCTCGAGAACGCGGCCCTCAGCGAGACGGCCAGCTCCCTCGCTCCGCTGGCCGAGACCGACCGGGTGCGCAGCGCCCTGCTGTCGGCCGTCAGCCACGACCTGCGCCGGCCCCTCGCCGCGGCCACCGCGGCCGTCAGCGGACTGCGCTCGCCCGAGGTGGTCTGGAGCGAGCGCGACCGGGAGGAGCTGCTCGCCACCGCCGACGAGAGCCTCACCGTGCTCGCCGCGCTGGTCACCGACCTGCTCGACGTGACGCGGCTGGAGGCGGGGGCGCTCGCCGTGGCGCTCGCCCCGCTCGACGCCGCCGACGTGGTGCTCCCCGCGCTCGACGAGCTCGGGCTCGGTCCCGGCGAGGTCGACCTCGACCTCGATCCGGAGGGCCCGGCGCTGCTCGCCGACGCGGTTCTGCTGCAGCGCGTCGTGGTCAACCTGCTCGCGAACGCCGTCCGCTACGCGCCGTCCGGCACCCGGGTGCGCGTGGCCGCCAGCGCCTTCGGCGGGAGCGCGCAGCTGCGGATCGTCGACCACGGCCCCGGGGTGCCCGAGGAGCGGCGCGCCGAGATCTTCGTGCCGTTCCAGCGGCTCGGCGACGACGACAACCTCACGGGCCTGGGCCTCGGCCTCGCGCTCTCGAAGGGGTTCACGGAGGGGATGGGCGGCACGCTCGAGACGGAGGACACTCCGGGGGGCGGGCTGACGATGGTGGTGACGCTGCCGCTGGCGCCGGAGACTGCTGCCGCTGCTCCTGCGGCTCACGTCGCTCCTGCCGCCCCGCACGACGGCGGGTCGGGCACCGCTCCGCACGAGGACTCCGGAGGAGCCGCATGAAGATCCTGATCGCCGACGACGACCCGCAGATCCTGCGCGCCCTGCGCATCACCCTCACCGCCCGCGGATACGACGTGGTGACAGCCGGCGACGGCACCGAGGCGATCAACCGCGCGGTGGACGAGCATCCGGACCTCTACATGATCGACCTCGGCATGCCACGGCTCGACGGGGTCGAGGTCATCCACGGACTGCGCGGCTGGACGAGCGCGCCGATCCTGGTGGTGTCGGGGCGGACGGGCGCGGCCGACAAGGTGGGCGCGCTCGACGCCGGCGCGGACGACTACGTCACCAAGCCGTTCTCGATGGACGAGGTGCTCGCGCGCATCCGGGCCCTCTCGCGGCGGGTGCAGCCGGCCGACGGCGAGCCGCTGGTCGTGATCGGCGAGGTGACCGTGGACCTGGTGGCCAAGAGCGCGACGCGGGACGGCGTCTCCGTGCGGCTCACCCCGACCGAGTGGCAGGTGCTCGAGATCCTCATCCGCAACGCGGGCAAGCTGGTCACCCGCCGCTCGCTGCTGGCCGAGATCTGGGGCCCCGCGCACGTCACCGACACCGGCTACCTGCGCCTCTACCTCGCGCAGCTGCGCAAGAAGCTCGAGCCCGACCCCGCGCATCCGCGGCACCTGCTGACCGAGGCGGGCATGGGCTACCGCTTCGTGCCCTGACCGGCCTGTGCTCGGCGGGGGAACCCCGGACCGTCGAGGGGGCCCGCTGGCCGTGGCTCCCTCGACGGGCCGGGATCGCCGGGCAGGTCACCAGTCGTGGACGGTGCCGTCGGCGAGGCGGTTGAAGGGCAGGTACGCGCGCACGTAGGGGTACTTCCCGGCGGCGTCGACGTCGAGCTCGACGCCCAGACCGGGGGCGTCGCCCGGGTGCAGCCGTCCCTCGCTCCAGGTGAACGACTGCTGGAAGACGCTGTCGGTCCGCTCGCCGTGCTTCATGTACTCCTGGATCCCGAAGTTGTGGATCGCCAGGCCCAGGTGCATCGCGGCCGCCATTCCCACCGGGGAGACGTCGGTGGGTCCGTGCATCCCGGACTTGATCTGGTACTGCGCGGCGTGGTCGAGGATCCTCCGGAGGTGGGAGACGCCTCCGGTGTGCGTGACCGCGCTGCGGATGTAGTCGATCAGCTGCTCGCGGATGAGGAGCTGGTAGTCCCAGACGGTGTTGAAGACCTCGCCGATCGCCAGGGGCGTCGTGGTGTGCTGCCGGACGAGGCGGAGGGCCTCCTGGTTCTCGGCGGGCGTGCAGTCCTCGAGCCAGAAGAGGTCGTACGGCTCGAGGGACTTGCCGAGGGCCGCGGCCTGGATCGGTGTCATCCGGTGGTGGCCGTCGTGGAGGAGGGGGAGCCCCGGCCCGAACTCGTTGCGGACGGCCTCGAAGACGCGGGGGACGTGGCGCAGGTAGGCGCGGGTGTCCCAGTCCTCCTCGGTCGGCAGGCCGCCGCGCTGCGCCGGCTCGTGGTCGTAGCGCACACCGGCGTTGCCCTCGAGGACGGCGTTGGAGGCGATGCCGTAGATCGAGGTCAGTCCCGGCACCGCGGTCTGCACGCGGATCGCGCGGTACCCCTGCTCCTGGTGCTCGCGGATGCTGTCGAACAGCTCCGCGTCCGTCCGCCCGGACGCGTGGCCGTAGGCGAGCAGGCCGGTGCGGGACGCGCCTCCGAGCAGCTGGTAGAGCGGCATGCCCGCGGCCTTGCCCTTGATGTCCCAGAGGGCGGTGTCGACCGCCGCGATCGCCGCCATCGTGACCGGCCCGCGGCGCCAGTAGGACGACCGGTAGAGGAACTGCCAGGTGTCCTCGATGCGCGAGGCGTCACGGCCGAGGAGCAGCGGCACGACGTGGTCGGCGAGATAGGAGACCACGGCGAGCTCGCGGCCGTTGAGGGTCGCGTCGCCGAGGCCGGTCAGCCCGTCGTCGGTCGTGAGCTTGAGGGTGACGAAGTTGCGGTCGGGACTGGTGACGACGACCTCGGCCTTGTCGATCTTCATGGGGTGCCTTTCGTGGTGGGGGATCGGGTCAGGGGTTCCGGCCGGGAGCGCGGTCCATCGAGAACGCGGCGGTCGAGAGGCCGGGCGCCACGGGCGCGGCCTGCCCCGTGCTCTCGCGGCGCTCGGCGATCTCGGCGACGATCTGCGCGTGCCGGCGGTCGGTCAGCGGGTAGAACGCCATGATCAGCACCGCGAGCAGGGCGGCGACGGCCGGGATGAGGCCGGCGGCGGCGCGGATGCCCCACTCGGCGTGCTCGCTCTGCTCCGCGGCCCCGGCCACGTAGCCGCCCCAGGCCAGCGCGTACGCGGCGAGGGCGCCTCCGACCGCCTGGCCGGTCTTGCGGGTGAAGGAGAACAGGGCGTAGATCGTGCCCTCGGAGCGGATGCCGGTCTTCCACTCCCCGTACTCGACGGTGTCCGCCTCGATCGCCCAGACGAGCATGTTGACGAGCTGGATGCCGACGTAGGCGAGGACCAGTCCGCCGAAGCCGACCGCCACCGCGTCGCCCGGGGCGAGGAAGACGACCGTTCCGCCGCTGATCAGGACCCCGACTCCGGCCATGTAGGCGTTGCGCTTGCCGAACCGCCGCACGATCGTCGGGACGAGGGCGGCCAGGCCGAAGGTCAGGGCGAGCTGGATCAGCGACATCGCGGCGTAGAGCTGGACCGATCCGAGCACGTCGCGCAGGTAGTAGAGCTGCACGGTCTGGAGCGCGAGCGTCCCGGTGAGGAACAGGAACGAGCTGAGGCAGAGGAAGAGCAGCGGCCGGTTGGAGCGGAGGGTCGTCATGCTCTGACGGAACGTGACGTGCGCGACGTCGCGCTGGACGCGCTCCTTCGCGGTCAGGATCGTGAAGAGGTAGAGCGCGGAGCCGACGACGACGAAGCTCAGCGTGACGATCGAGAAGAGCGACTGCAGATCGGCGCCGGGGACGACCAGCGGGGCCATGAAGGTGCCGAGCCCGGCCCCCACGATCGCGCCGCCGATGGCGCGGGCGCTGGCGAGCTTCGCGCGCTCGGTGCCGATCTGCGTCATCGCTCCGGCGAGCGAGCCGTAGGGGATGTTGACGAGGCTGTAGGCGAGGCCGAGCGCGGCATAGCTCAGGTAGGCGTAGAGCAGGGTTCCGCTCTCGCCGATCTGCGGGACGGAGAAGGTCGCGGCCGAGAGCAGCAGGAGCGGGACCGACCCGAACATCAGGAAGGGCCGGAACTTGCCGAAGCGCCTGCTGTAGGTGCGGTCCACGACCCGGCCGGCGAAGACGTCGGCGAACGCGTCGAAGATCCGCACGACGAGCAGCAGCGTGCCCGCCGCGGCCGCGGAGATCCCGGCGACGTCGGTGTAGTAGACGAGCAGGAACATCGTGGCGGTGGTGAAGGCGAGGTTGTTCGCCGTGTCGCCGGCGCCGTAGCCCACGATGCTCAGCTTGGAGAGCTTCTCAGCGGCGGGCGCTCCGGGCGCGGTGGTGCGGGGGGTCATGCGGGCTCCTTTACCCGGGCGCGGACCCGTCGGGGATCCGCGCCGCATCGAGACGGTGCGAAGGTGGCAATCGGTTGCCGACGGTGCCGGAAGGCACCGCGCGGAGAGGCGGGGTGGAGGTCTAGGCCGCCTGAGCGGCGACCGCGGCGACGAGGGCCGGGTCGTCGACGAGGCGCGGGTCGACGAGCCGCAGCAGCGCCTCGAGGGGCCGGGCGGAGCCGAGGGCGCGGTCGAGGGCGGGGCGCTGCGCGTCGGGCAGGCGGTCGCCCTGGAGCAGCAGTGCGATCCAGTCGGCGACGGCACGGAGGGAGGCGGCTCCGCCGTGTCCGCCCGCGCGCTCGGCGAGGAGCACGGGCACGATCCGGATGCGGAGCTTGGCGGTCGCGTCGGCGCCGATCTGCTCGAGCCGGTGCTCGATCCGGGGGTTGCCGAAGCGCTCGAGGAGGGCGGCGCAGTAGGCGTCCGCGTCGAGACCGGCGGGGAGGCCGGCCGCCGCCTCCGCCCAGAACGCCTCGACGGCGCTCCGGCAGGCGGGGTCGGCGATCGCCTCCGCGACGGTGGCGCGGCCCCGCCGGCGGCCGGTGGCGGCGAGGAGCGTGTGCGCGCCGTTGAGGAGTCGCAGCTTGCGCCGCTCGAAGGGCTCGATGTCGTCCACGAAGCGGGCTCCGGCGCGCTCCCAGGCGGGCCGGCCGGCGGGGAAGCCGCCGCAGAGGACCCAGTCGCGGAAAGGCTCGGTCACGACGGACGCGGCGTCGCTGATGCCGGTGAGCTCGGCCGCCGCCTCCCGGTCCGCCGCCGTGGTCGCCGGGGTGATCCGGTCGACGGAGGTCGACACGAACGAGACGGTGCGGTCGATCCAGTCGGCGAGCGACGGGTCGAGCCGCTCGGCGAGCAGGAGCAGTCCACGGCGCACGAGAGGGCCGTTGCCGGAGAGGTTGTCGCAGGGGACGACGGCGAGCGGGCCGGAGCCCGCGTCGCGCCGGGCCGCGAGGCCGAGGAGGAGGCGGCCGAGTGCGGTCGCCGGCGCTCCTCCCGATCGGAGGGCGTCGAGGTCGCTCCGGACGGCGGGGTCGTGCAGGTCGGGGCCGCCGTCCGCGGCGAGACGGTACCCGGCCTCCGTGATCGTCAGCGTGACGATCGCCGTCCCTGGAGCCGCGACGAGCTCGACGAGACGCGCGACGTCCGCGCCGTCGACCGCCTCGACGATGCTGCCCACGACCGTCGCCGAGTCGCCCTCCGGTCCGCGCTCGATCAGCGTGAACAGGCCGTCCTGCGCGGCGAGCTCCTCGGCCGCGCGGGGGCTCCGGCCGGTGAATGCGGCGATGCCCCACTCGTGGTCGTCGTCGACGGCGTGCGTGTACCAGGCCTGATGCGCTCGGTGGAAGGCGCCGAGGCCGAGGTGGACGATGCGGACGGGAGCCGCCGGCAGGCCCGCGGACGCGCGATCGAAACCGCCTCCTCCGCCGTGCCCGCTCACAGCTTGAAGACCTTCCGCGGCTGTGCGTCGACGAGGTCCAGGATGACGGCGCTCGCCGTCTCGGAGTCGATCCGCCCCTCGGCGACCAGGCGCGCGAGGAACGCGGCGTCCAGCCTCCGAGCCATGTCGTGACGGGCCGGGATGGAGAGGAACGCGCGGGTGTCGTCGATGAAGCCGGAGCTCCGCGAGAAGCCGGCGGTCTCCGTCACGGCGGCGCGGAAGCGCAGCACCGCGTCGGGCGCGTCGAGGAACCACCACGGCGCTCCGAGGAACACCGACGGGTAGTAGCCGGCGAGGGGAGCGAGCTCGCGCGAGTGGGTGCTCTCGTCGATCCCGAAGAGGACGAGGTGGAAGCCCGGTGCGTTGCCGAGCTCCTGCAGCAGCGGGCGGAGGGGCTCGGCGAACCGGGTCGCGACGGGGATGTCGTGGCCGGTGTCGGGACCGAAGCGCTCGAAGGTCGGCCGATCGTGGTTGCGCAGCACGCCGGCGTGGACGGTCATCACCAGGCCGTCGTCGACGCTCATGCGGGCGGACTGCAGCAGCAGGTGGGCGGCGAGGACGCGGCTGCCCTCGGCGTCGATCGTGCCGGCGCGGGCGCGGGCGAAGAGGGACTGCGCCTCGGCGGGGTCGAGGTCGACGGTCAGCGGCTCCAGCACTCCGTGGTCGGCGGAGACGGCGCCGTGGTCGAGGAAGTGCCGGCGCCGGGCGCGGAGGGCCTCGAGGAATCCGGGGAAGCTGGACTCCTTCGTTCCGGTGGCGGCGGCCAGGGCGGCGACGCGCTCGGGCCAGCCGGGGGCGGAGGGATCGAGGTAGGCGTCGGGGCGGAAGGTCGGCAGCACGCGGCCCGGGAACGCCGGATCCTCCGCCAGAGCCCGGTGGACGGCCAGGTCGTCCAGCGGATCGTCGGTCGTCGCCAGCACCTCGATCCCGAACCGCTCGAAGAGCGCGCGCGGGCGGAAGGCGGCGGACGACAGCCGGGCCCCGATCGCCGCGAAGAGGGCGTCGGCGCTGGAGGCGTCGGGCTGCTCGGTGATGCCGAACTGCTCGGCGAGGATCGACTGGAGCCAGTAGCCCGAGGCGGTTCCCGCGAAGATCCGCCAGTGCGCGCAGAACGTGCGCCACACCTCCTCCGGGCCGGCGAGGCGCTCGCCTCCGGGGATGCCGAGATCGCCGAGGTCGATCCCGGCGGAGTGGAGCAGCCGGGTGACGTAGTGATCGTGCCGGAGGAAGAGCTCGGATGCGTCGGCGAAGGGGCGGTCCTCGAGCAGGAGGCGCGGATCCACGTGCCCGTGCGGGGAGAGGATCGGCAGGTCGGCGACGCTCGCGTGGAGATCGCGGGCGATCGCCCGGGTCGTCGGGTCGATCGGCAGGAGTCGGTCGGGATCGTTCAGCAGCTTCGTCGGCACGGGGCCATCCAAGTATGGGTGCCGAGGAGTGTCAACCGATTGCCAGAGGTGTCGCACCGGATGGCGCGCCGGGCGCGGACCGGGGTCAGGAGTCGCGGCGAGGCCCCGTCGAGGCGCGCGGGACGAACTCCGTCGGCAGGTCGTCGGCCCGCTCCGGAGGCTCCTCGTCGCCGAGCACCCGGCGGACCGCCCGCTCGCCCATCCGGCCCAGCGGTGCGCTGATGGTCGACAGCGGCGGCGAGGTGAAGTCGCTCCCGAAGATGTCGTCGAAGCCGATGATGCTGAGCTGCTCCGGGATCGCGACGCCCGACTCCTGAGCCGCGCGCATCAGTCCGATGGCGACCAGGTCGTTGTAGGCGATCACCGCGCCGACGCCGGAGGCGGTCACCCTCGCGAGCGCGCTCCTCCCGCCCTCGAGGGTCGAGACGCCCGGCCCGATCTCGACGACCGTCATGCCCCGCTGCGGAGCGCGGTCGAGGAGGAGCTCCCATCGCGCGGCGCTCATCCACGAGTCGGGCGGACCGGCGATGAAGGCGAGGGAGCGGTGGCCGAGGGCCGCGAGGTGGTCGAGCGCGGCGTCGATCCCGGGGGCGAGATCGGGCACGATCCCCGCGACGCCGGGGACCACGCGGTTGAGGACGACGACCGGGATGCGCCCGGCCAGCGCGATGATCTCCTCGTCGCTGAGGCGGGTGCTGACGAGGACGAGCCCGTCGGTGGAGGCGGCGATGCGGTCGGCCGCCTCGGCCTCGCGCTCCCCGGACTCCTGCGACTCGGCGAGGATCATCGTGAAGCCGCGGAGCGACGCCGCCCGCTCCGCTCCGCGCACGGCGGGGAAGAAGGCCGGGTTGGTGATGTCGGCCACCAGCAGCCCGAGGGTCGAGGTGCGGCCCGTCGGCAGCGCGCGCGCCATCGGGTTGAGCCGGTAGCCCAGCTCCTTCGCGGCGGCGCGGATCCGCTGCTCGGTCGCGGCGTTCAGCCGTCCGGGCGTGCTCAGCCCGCGGGAGACGGTGGAGGGGGCGACGCCGGCGAGTCGGGCGACGTCGTAGATCGTCGTCGCGGAGCGGCCGCGGCGTCTCGCGGCGGAGGGGCCGGTGGGCGCGTCTTCGCTGGGCACGATCGCGGTCTTCTCTCGAGGGGCACGGCGGCGGACGGGGCGCCGTCCGCCGCCCATGCTGCCACAGGGCCGAGAAGCCCGCCCGGCCCGTCGCTCGCGTCCGGGTCGGGCCGGATCGGGGAGCCCGCGCTCCGGGAGGCCGCCGTCGCCGGTCGGCCGCCCACCGCTCCGGCCCCTCCAGCGCGGGTCCGCGCGGCTCCGCCCCGTCAGCTCCGCTCCGGGAAGGCCCCCTCCTCGCGGATGCGCTCGTTGAGCGCCGCCAGGAACACGCCCTCGTCGAGGTCGAGCGGTACCTCGCGTCCCGTCCAGCTCGAGTAGTGGATGGCGTTGGCGAGCCGGACCCCGAGGATCCCCTCCGCCCCGGGTGCGAGCAGCGGCGTGCCGTGCAGGATGCTGTCCGCGAAGTCCTGCAGGACGGCCGTGTGCTGCTCGCCCCAGACCGACGCCGACTCGATCCGCTCCGTCGTGGAGAGGCCCGCGGTGTCGTAGCGACCGCTGAGCAGGAGGCCCACGTCCTCGGCGCTGAGGGCGGCGCTGACCTCGCGCTCGGGGGCGTTCAGCCGGGTGATCGTCGCGACCCGGGAGTCGTCGACGACGATCCGGCCGCGGTCGCCGATGATCTCGAGGCGGTCGGTGCCGATCGGGTCGTGCGTCGTGGTGACCAGCACGCCGGTCGTGCCCCCGCCGAAGTCGGCGAGCACCGTCACCTCGTCCTCCACCGCGATGTCGCGGCACCGCCCGTAGCCGGCCTTGGCGACCACCGACTCCGGCACTCCGCACAGCCACTGCCACAGGTCGAGCTGGTGGGGCGCCTGGTTGACCAGGACGCCTCCGCCCTCGCCTCCCCAGGTCGCGCGCCACGCGCTCTGGTCGAAGTAGGCCTGCGGCCGCCACCAGGTCGTGATGATCCAGTTCGAGCGCAGGATCCGGCCGATCCCGCCCTCGTCGACGACCTCCTTGAGCCGGCGGTAGAGCGGGTTCGCCCGCTGGTTGAACATGATCGCGAAGCGCTGACCGGGACGGGCGGCGGCGGCCTCGTTCAGCTCCGCGACCTGCGCGGCGTAGACGCCCGCCGGCTTGTCGACCAGCACGTGCAGCCCGTGCTCGAGAGCGTCGATGCCGATCCCGGGGTGGAGGTAGTGCGGAGTGCAGACGACGACGGCGTCGACCTCCCCGCTCGCGAGGAGGGAGCGGTGGTCGGCGTGGAAGGACGCTCCGGGTGCGAGCGCGGCGGCCGCCGCCTCCCGGGCGGGGTCGACGTCGGCGACGGCGGTGACGACGAGGTCGCGCACTCTGCCGTCGGCGAGGAAGCGGGCGTAGGAGGAGCCCTGGGCGCCGAATCCGATGATGCCGAGGCGGACGGTGGTCATGGAAGGAGTCCTTCGTTCGGGGTGGAGTGGGGGATCCGCGCGGGCGCGCTCGGGGCGTAGGCGGCCTGGACGATCGCGAGCGACCTCGCCGCCTCGCGGGGCGAGATCCAGAAGGGCTCGTCCTCGCCGAGGCGGGCGTAGAAGTCGTGCACGAGCAGCTCGTGCGAGGCGCCCCAGTACGAGCGCCCGCCGGATCGGCGCTCCGTGTCCGGGACGACCTCGACGGATCCGTCGTCGCGCCGCACGGTGAGGGCACCGCGCAGCGAGACGATGGCGCGCTCGGTGCGCAGGCGGAGCTCGACCGGCTCGTCCCACGCGTTCGCCACGGTCGCGTAGAGGACGCTGCGCGCGCCGGAGGCGTGGGTGAGCACCAGGTCGGCGGTGTCCTCGACCTCGATCGGCAGCAGGCGCGTGGAGGCGGAGCCACTCACCGCGACCACCTCGCCGAGGAGCCACTGCAGGAGGTCGACGGTGTGGATCGCCTGGTTCATCAGCATCCCGCCGCCGCCCTCGGCCCGCATCCCGCGCCAGGGGCGGTCGAGGTAGTAGCCGGGAGCGCGGTGCCAGAGCACGGTCGCGGCCGCACCTGTCACGGCACCCAGGGAGCCGGACGCCAGCAGCTCGCGGAGGCGCTGCACGGGCGGGTTGTAGCGGTTCTGGAAGCAGACGCCGATGCGCGCCCCGCCCCGCTCGGCCGCGGCGATCACCTGCTCGCCCTCGGCGACGGAGGAGGCGAGCGGCTTCTCGAGGAGCACCGCGACGCCGCGGTCCAGGGCCGCGACCGCCAGCGCGGCGTGCGTGCTGTGCGGAGTGCAGACGTGCACGACGTCGGGGCGGACGGAGTCGAGCATCCGGACCGCCTCGGGGAAGCCCGGCACCGCGTGCCTCTCGGCGGCCGCGGCGAGCCGGCCCGGGTCGGTGTCGCAGACCGCCACCAGCTCCGCGCCGGGTGCGGTGCCGATCGCCGCGAGGTGGACGGAGGAGATGTCGCCGCAGCCGATCACCGCCGCGCGGACGGTCATCGCAGGTCGATCCCGAGCGAGGAGGCGAGCCCCCGGAAGGCCCGAGCGGCCACTCCGAACGACTCGGGGCCGGAGAATCCGCCGAGGGCGTCCGTGATCGCGAGGTGCGGCTCCAGCGAGGCGACGCCCGTCCAGCCGTCGTCGCGCAGGGCGGTGAGCGTCTCGCGCAGCTGGCCGTCGCCCTCGCCGGCGGGCACCACGGTGCCGGTCGCGGCCACCGCGTCCTTCACCTGCAGGTAGTCGACGTAGGGCCGCAGCGCCGTCCAGCCGTCGTCGAAGGGCCGTACCCCGCACTGCACGAAGTTCGCGTTGTCCCAGGCGAGGCGCAGGGCGGGCGAGCCGACGGACTCGACCAGGTCGAGGATCCGCTCGGGGACGTCGCCGTAGATGTCCTTCTCGTTCTCGTGCAGCAGCATCACGCCCTCGCGCTCGGCGCGATCGGCGAGCATGCGCATGCGCAGCAGGACGTCGTCGCGGATGCTCTCGACCGGCACTCCCTCGCCCCGGTAGAACGAGAAGACGCGGATGCTCGGTGTGCCGAGGGCGTGCGCGGCGCGGATGACGCGGTCGAGGCGCGCCACCTCGAGCTCGGGGTCGAGGGCGACGTCGACCTTGCCGATGGGCGAGGCGACGGCCGAGACGGACTGGCCGCCGCGCTCGAGCACGGCGGCCAGGCGGGCGAGGCGCTCGTCGTCGAGGTCGACGACGTTCCGGCCCCAGGCGCTGCGCACCTCGATGCTGTGCGCGCCGAGCGCTCGGAGGACGGCGACCTGGACGACCGGGTCGGGGTCGATCTCGTCGCCGAAGCCGGAGAGGGTCCAGGGTGCGGGGTTCGCGGGTGCGGTGGTCACGGTGCGTGCCTCGTTCTCGTCGTCGGGAACCGGCGGGCAGGAGCGCCGCCGTGCCACGACCATACGCGTATTGGCAACCGATTGACAAGATCGGAGGCGCGCCTCTACCGTCGGGGGCGTTCCGGGCCGCGGAGACGCCGGCCCCCACCGCGACCGGGAGGACTGCCGTGACCAGGATCGGCGTGCAGGCGATGATGCTGAAGGACGCGTTCGCCTCGGCGGGCGCCTTCGCGACGCTCCGGGAGGTCCGAGCGATCGGCTACCGGTCGGTGGAGATCTCGCAGATCCCGCTGACGGCGGCCACCGTGGCCGAGCTGCAGCGGGCGCGGGACGAGCTCGGCGTCGAGATCGCGGCGATCTCGGCGGGCCTGGCACCGGGGGACTCCCCGGGCGCCGCGCTCGAGGGCGGGCTCGCCGGGATCGTCTCCGACGCCCGCGCGCTCGGCACGCGCACGGTCCGGATCGGCATGCTGCCCGCCTCCGCGGCGGCCTCGCCGGCCGCTCTGCTCGACTTCGCCGACCGCTGCCAGGCCGCCGCGGCGAGGCTCCGCGACGACGGGCTGCGGCTGCTGCTCCACAACCACCACCACGAGTTCGCGCGGCACGGCGGCCGCCTCCTGCTCGACGTCGTCGCCGAGCGGGCTCCGCTGCTGGGGCTCGAGCTCGACGTGCACTGGGTGCAGCGGGGCGGGCTCGATCCCGTGACGACGCTGCGCCGGTACGGGGAGCGCGTCGCCCTGGTGCACCTGAAGGACTACCGGGTCGGGCCGCCCGCCGACATGTCCGGCGGGTGGTCCGTGCACGCCTTCACCTCGAACGTGCAGTTCGCCGAGGTGGGGGAGGGAAACCTCGACTTCCCGGGGATCATCGGGACGAGCCTCGCGCTCGGCGTCGACCACCTCCTCGTCGAGCAGGACGAGCGCTACGGGCGGAGCGCGCTCGACTGCCTGCGGACCTCGCACGCGAACCTCGTCGCGATGGGCTTCTCGGACCTGTTCTGAGGAGCGGCCGAGGCTCCTCCCCAGGGATCGAAGCGGCCCGTTCTCCACCGCTCAGGGGCCCGGGTCCCCGCCGCGTCGGGCGCGACGGCATGCTCGACCCGTCGACGGAGGAGGTGGTGGCGGTGGTCGTTCCGGACAGTGTGCTCGGCGTGACGGCGCTCGTCGCGCTGGTGCTGTCCGGGGTGCTCCACGCCTCCGTGCGGGTCTGGGCGGCGGGGTCCCGCTGGACGACCGCACGGTCTCCGCGCGCCTGTTCAGGGCGGTCCTGGTGATCATCGCGCTCGACACGGCGTACCTCGTCGTGGCCGGCGAGGAGCTCTTCGCATCCGGGCGCAGCCCCGGAGAAGAAGCAGCCGGATCCGCCGGGGTCCGCCTCCGCTCCGCGGAGCGGAGGACAATGGAGGGACCCCCAGCGAAGGAGACCACCGTGGATCAGCCGCGCATGAACGTCGAGTCGTTCAACCTCGACCACCGCACCGTCGCAGCGCCGTACGTGCGCCTCGCCGACGCGAAGACGCTGCCCGGAGGCGACCACCTCGTCAAGTACGACGTGCGCTTCACCCAGCCCAACCGCGGGCACCTCGAAATGCCCACCGTGCACTCGCTCGAGCACCTGTTCGCCGAGAAGTCCCGCAACCACTCCGACCGCGTGATCGACTTCTCGCCGATGGGCTGCCAGACCGGCTTCTACCTGCTCCTCTCGGGCGAGCCCGAGCTCTCCGAGGTGCTCGGCCTGGTCGAGGCGACGCTCCAGGACATCACCGAGGCCGACGAGGTCCCGGCCGCCAACGAGACCCAGTGCGGCTGGGGCGCCAACCACTCCCTCGAGGGGGCGCAGGAGGCGGCGCGCACGTTCCTCGCGCACCGCTCGGAGTGGGAGACGGTCACCGCGTGAGCACGGCGATCGTCCTGGTCGCGATGGACGAGGAGGCCGCGCCGTTCCTCGCCGCCGCGTCCAGCGCCTCCGAGCCGCGCGCCGTCGGCAACGCGCTGCAGTGGGAGCTCGAGCTCGACTCCCGCGCGGTGCTGCTCGTCCGCACCGGCATCGGCCTCGTCAACGCGGCCGGCGGTCTCACCGCAGCGATCCTGCAGGAGGGCGGCTCCCGGCCGCTCGTGGTGAGCGCGGGGACCGCCGGCGGCCTGGGCGCCGACGTCCGCGTGGGCGAGGTCGTGATCGGCGCCGAGTACGTGCAGACCGACGCCGATGCGCGGGCGTTCGGCTACGCGCTCGGGCAGGTCCCGGGGATGCCCGCCCGCTACTCCGGGGACGACGCGGCGCTCGCCGCGGAGCTCGAGCTGCTGGAGGGGCCGCCGGTGCGCCGCGGCCTGATCGTCTCGAGCGACGTCTTCGTCTCGAGCGCCCACGTGGACCGCGTGCGGAACGACTTCCCCGGCGCGCTCGCCACCGACATGGAATCCGTCGCCCTCGCGCAGACGGCGCACGTGCACGGGCTGCCGTTCGTCTCGGTCCGCGGGATCTCGGACCTCTGCGCCCCCGGCGAGTTCGAGGCGCACGTCGACGACGCGGCCGATCGCTCCGTCGCCGTGGTGCGGGCGCTGCTGCGCGGGCTCGGCGACCGGGACTGATGGACGGGCGGCCCTCCGCGACAGCGCGGAAGGGCCGCCCGGCGGTCAGTCGTTGCCGACGTGCTGGTCGCCGGCCTCCTGGGCCTTGTCGACCTGGCCGGCGAACTTCCCGCCGGTCGCGGAGTCGGCGGCGTCGCCCGCCTTGTCGAGTCCCTTGTCGGTCAGCTCCTCGCCCTTGTCGCTGTTCACGGCGTTCTTCGCCTTGTCCGCGAGTCCTCCGAGATCCACCATGGGGTCGTTCCTTCCGTCGATGAGCGCCCGTCGAGCAACGGGCCGCCGCCAGTCTCCGCCGCTCGGCGAGGATCTGCGCGGGGTTGCGTCTCACGGCCGCGCCGAGGACGATGCGCCTCCGGCCCGGCCCGTCAGCCCGCTGCGCCGAGCCCCGTCACCGCACCGGCGATCGCCGTCGTCTCCTCGCCGTCCGGCCAGCGCAGCCGCACGCCCGGCTCCGTGACGACGCTCCCCACCGCGGCCGTCGCGGTCCAGGGTGTGCCCATCCTCGACTCCCCCCGCCGGTCGGCGGTGATCATCGCGAAGCCGGGGAAGCAGCCGAGCCAGTCGGCGGTGCCGGCCGCCTCGGGGACGGGGACCGCCGCGAGGTCGATCACCGCTCCTCCTCCGCTGGCCTCGGCGAGCATGCCGACCGTCCCCACCAGCCCGGCCATGCTCACGTCCTTCGCCGCCCTCGGCCGCGCGAGTCCGACGGAGGCGGCCATCGCCCGGAGCTCCTCCGCGCGCCGGGACGACGTCGAGTCCCACTGGGCGCCCGCGAAGCCGGGCCGCCAGCCGCCGCCGAGGTCGGCCGTCAGCGAGAGCTCGTCGCCCGGAGCGGCCGCGCCCGGCACCGGCGCCGCGGTACGGCCGAGACCGGTGACGCTCAGGGCCGCCGGCACTCCGAGCTGGGTGTGCCCGCCGAGCACGGGGACGCCCCAGGCGGCGGAGGCGGCCCGCAGACCGCTCACGATGCGCGCGGCGGCGGCCGCGTCGCGAGCGCCGATCGCGTCCATCAGCCCGATGCCGGTCGCGCCCATCGCGGTGAGGTCGTTGACGTTGACCAGCACCGAGCACCACCCCGCCCACTCCGGGTGGCGCTCCACCATGGACGGGACGATCGCGTCGCAGACGGCGATCAGGTCGCTGCCCGGGACCGGTGCTCCGTCGTCGCCGACGAAGCCGGCCCCACCGAGGCCCCCCTCGGCCGCCAGCGGAGCCAGAAGGGCGCCGAGGGCCGCCTTGGCCGCGGTGGCCGCCCGGTCGAGCCGGTCGACCGGCCAGCGCATCCGGGCGTGCTCGACTCGGGCGACGGTGCTCGTGCCGATCCTCCGCCAGCCGAGCCGCCGGAACAGCACCTCGTTGCGCAGCTGCACCGAGGCCTCGAAGCGGAGCACCCCGCGCGCCTCCGCCTCCGCGCAGGCCGCGCGCACGAGGGCGGCACCGATCCCGGAGCCGCCCCGCGCCTCGCGCGCCACCACCAGGCGGCTGCCGGTCCACCAGCCCAGATCGCGTCCGCCGCCGACAGGCGCGATCCGGACCCCGCCGAGCACCGCGCCGTCCGGAGCCACCGCGACGAGCACCACCGAGCGCGGATCGTCGTCGGCGTCGTCGTGGTCGTCGCCCGCGAACAGCCCCTGCTCGGCGACGAAGACCTCGCGCCGCAGGGCCCGGTGCGCGGCGAGCTCGCGCTCCTCCGCCCGCACCACCGTGAACGCAGGCGCGACCCGAACACCCTCGAGGATCGAGAGCTCCACCATCAGGCGCCGGCCGTCTTCAGGACGCCGCAGGCCCCGCACGCCGCGCAGCCCGCGCTCTGGCCGCTGCTCAGCATCCCGGCCTCGATCAGGAGCGCGGCGACCTCGGCGCTGACCCGCTCCAGCAGTGACCCGGCCGGCGGGAGCACGTGGTCGACCTCGGTCGCCAGGGTCCCGCGCAGCGGACGGAAGGGCACCACGAAGGGGTAGACCCCCATCCCGATCAGCTCGCGGGCGCTCGTGACCAGCTCGTCCGGGTCCTCGCCGAGGCCCACCAGGAGGTAGGTCGAGACCTGGTTGCGGCCGAAGATCCGCACTGCCTCGCGCCACGCCCAGCGGTACTCGTCCAGGCTGACCCGCGCCTTGCCCGGGGTCCAGCGCTGCCGCACCGCGTCGTCCATCGACTCCACGTGGATGCCGATCGAGACGGCGCCCGCGTCCTTCAGCGCCTGCAGCGCCGAGACGTCGGAGGGCGGCTCGCACTGCACCTGGATCGGCAGCCCGGGGACCGCCGCGAGCACCGCGCGGACGCAGCGCGCGAGGTGGGCCGCTCCGCGGTCGCGGCCCTTGGAGGTGCCGGTGGTCATCACCATCTGGCGCACGCCGTCGAGGCGGACCGCCGCCTCCGCGACCTCGGCGAGCTGGGCCGGGGTCTTGACCGCGATGGTCGCACCGGCTTCGAGCGAGGCCTCGATCGCGCAGAAGCGGCAGCGCTCCGCCTCGTCATAGCGCATGCAGGTCTGGACGACGGTGGTCGCGAGGATGTCACGGCCGTGCAGCCGGGCGATCTTCTCGTAGGAGACGCCGTCGGCGGTGTCGAGATCGTAGAAGCGCGGGCGGCGGACGGGAGTCACGTCCAGGCCGATGTCGGCGCCCTCGAGCAGGAGGCGGTTCCCGCTCACCACGTAGGGGCTGTCGGGGTTCACCGGGATCGCGGCGCCCAGGCCGCCGAGCATCACGTGCCCGTCGTCGCTCGGGCCGGCGCCGGCCTCGCGGTGCACCGGTGCCTCGACGCGGATGCCCTGCAGGGCGATGTCGACGCGGGTGCGGAGGGCGGAGGGGCCGGTGCGGCGGATCCCGGTCGAGTGCGCCCCGCCCGGGGAGTGCGCCCCGCCGACCGGGTGCGGGCCGGCGGCCGGGTGCGCCGCACCGGTTGCCGGCGGCGAGGATGCGGGGGAGGGACTGCGGAGATCGGTCACGAGGACTCCTTCGTGGCACCGCGGAGCGGGCCGGACGGGCCGCGCACAGCGGCGGCCGGGATGTCGGTGCGGTCGTCTCACCCCCCAGTCAAGGCGCCTCGTGTTTCGCCCTCGTGACGGGAGGAACGCGGTCTCGTTACGGATCCGCCGTCACGGGAGCTTCTTCCGGTGGAAACCACTCCGAAACATCCCGGCCGTTGACTGGACGCGTTCCACTCCGCACCACTGCTCCACCCCGGCGGACGTCGTCCCGCGTCGTCTCAGCGCATCCCGCCGGAGCCATGCACTCGCACGCCGCTTCGGCGGACCGACACCAGGAGGAACCATGTCCGTCTCCCAGGAGATCGAAGACCAGGTCAGCGCCAACATCGAGATGTCGCGCTCCGAGATCGCCCACCCGGCGCTCCCGAAGGGCAGCAACCTCTACGGCTCCACCAAGGTCTTCCCCGACTACCAGGCCGAGCCCGGGGAGTCGTACCTGACCCTCGTGCACGGCATCGCCCACGAGTCCTCGGTCAGCTTCGTCGCAGTGCTCCAGGCCACCCGCGCGGCGCGGAAGGGCTACGAGTCCGCGCTCTACTTCTACGGGCCCGGCACCATCAACGCGATGGCCACCCGCGGCTTCCCGACGGTCGGCGACTCCGGATTCCCCGGCGAGCAGAACCTCAACAACGCCATCGAGACCTTCATCCAGGAGGGGAACCGCGTCTTCGTCTGCCGGTTCGGCATGGCGCTCCACGGCCTCCGCGAGGAGGACCTGATCGAGGGCTGCATCCCCTGCCACCCGCTCGACGTGCAGGACGCGCTCATCCACTACGCCCGCAAGGGCGCGATCATCAACTCCACCTACAACCTGTAGGCGATCGCGATGACCCTCGTCGGATCGGTCGCGGCGAACTTCACCCGCGACCTGGATCAGAACTACGCGCTCATCGCCTCCCTGGCCGAGGAGGCCCGCGAGAGGGGAGTGCGCTTCCTGGTGCTCCCCGAGGCCGCGATCGGCGGCTACCTCTCCTCGCTCGGCAACCACGGCGACACGGTCGCCACCACCCGCCGCTCCCTCCCGCCGGCGGTGCGCCTGGACGGGCCGGAGCTACGGCGGGTGCAGGAGATCGTCGGCGACCTGGTGGTGGCGATCGGCTTCTGCGAGCTCGACGACGACGGCGAGACCCGCTACAACGCGGCCGCGCTCCTGGACGGCGGGCAGGTCTACGGCAGCTACCGGAAGGTGCACCAGCCGCTGGGCGAGCACCTCTCGTACTCGCCGGGCCCGGGCTACGGCACCTTCGAGACGCCGGTCGGCCGGGTGGGCCTGCAGATCTGCTACGACAAGGCGTTCCCCGAGGCGGCGCGGTCGATGGCGCTGGACGGCGCCGAGATCATCGCCTCGCTCTCGGCGTGGCCGGCCGCTCGGACGGCGACGGCCGAGAACCTGCAGGAGGACCGCTGGACGTACCGGTTCAATCAGTTCGACATCGCCCGCGCCCTCGACAATCAGGTGTTCTGGCTCGCCTCGAACCAGTCGGGGACCTTCGGCTCGCTCCGCTACGTCGGGAACGCGAAGGTCGTCGATCCCGGCGGCAACGTGCTCGCGACGACGCTGCTCGGAGCAGGCATGGCCGTCGCCGACATCGACGTGCGCGGCGCCTTCGAGGCGATGCGCGGCGGGATGTTCCACCTGCGCGACCGGCGGCCCGACGCCTACGACATCGACCGGGTCTGGAACGGAGGACTCGTCCATGCCTGAGATGACCTTCCACGTCCGCTGGCCGGACGGCTCGGAGGAGCGCTGCTACTCGCCGAGCCTGGTCGTGCACGAGTTCCTCGGGACCGGGACCGCCTACTCGCTCGAGGACTTCGTCGCCCGTTCGAGTGAGGCGCTGCGCATCGCGTCGGACCGGGTGCGGGAGCGGTTCGGGTTCGCCTGCACCTCCGCGATGCAGCAGGAGTCCGACATCCTCCGCACGGCGCAGCGCTTCGAGGGCGGCACGGTCAGGGTGCTCGCGATGGAGCCGCCCGCTCCGGCCGGGCAGCGGGTGCGGCCGTGAGCGCCGCTATCGAGCCCGGGCGCCACGTCGAGGTCGCGGTGGTCGGAGGCGGGCAGGCCGGGCTCTCGATCAGCCGGCACCTGGTCGACGACGGCATCGAGCACGTCGTGCTCGAGCGCGCGACCATCGGCCACGACTGGATCGACCGCCGCTGGGACGCCTTCACCCTCGTCACGCCGAACTGGCAGTGCCGCCTCCCCGGGTACCCCTACGACGGGCCGGACCCGGACGGATTCATGACGCGCGACGAGGTGCACGGGTGGGTGCGCCGCTACGCGCAGAGCTTCGACGCCCCCGTTGTCGAGGGCGTGGAGGTGAGCCGGCTCCGCGAGCGCGCCGGGGGAGGGTTCGAGCTGATCACGAGCGCGGGCGCGATCACGGCCGACCAGGTCGTCGTGGCGACCGGCGGCTACCACCGCCCGGTCCTCCCCGCCGTCGCCGCGCGGCTGCCGTCGGACGTGCTGCAGCTCCACTCCGCCGACTACCGCTCGCCGGAGGCGCTCCCGCCCGGCGGCGTGCTCGTCGTCGGCTCCGGGCAGTCGGGCGCGCAGATCGCCGAGGACCTCTTCCTCGCCGGGCGCGAGGTCCACCTCGCCCTCGGCAGCGCGCCGCGGGTGGCGCGCTTCTACCGGGGCCGCGACTGCGTCGCCTGGCTCCAGGACATGGGCGTGTACGACGTGCCCGTCCACGCGCAGGTCGGCGGGCTCACCAAGCGGGAGTCGACCAACCACTACGTGACGGGGCGCGGGGGCGGGCGGGACATCGACCTGCGCGCCTTCGCCCGCGACGGGATGCACCTCTACGGCCGACTGGCCGGGGTGGAGGGGTCCCGGCTGCGCTTCGCCCCCACGGCGGAGGCGTCGCTCGACTACGCGGACTCGGTCGCGGAGTCGATCAAGGACGACATCGACCGCTACATCGCGGCGCACGGCATCGACGCTCCCGAGGAGGACCGCTGCCGTCCGGTCTGGCGGCCGGAGTCCGAGGCGACCGGGCTCGACCTCGCGCGCATCGGCAGCGTCGTCTGGGCGGTCGGGTTCCGCTCCGACTATCGCTGGGTCGAGATCGGCGTGTTCGACGGCGCCGGCCATCCCACCCAACAGCGCGGAGTGACGAGCGTGCCGGGCCTGTCGTTCCTCGGGCTGCCGTGGCTGCACACCTGGGGGTCCGGCCGCTTCGAGGCGATCGCCCGCGATGCGGGGCACCTGGCGGAGGAGGTCCGGCGAGTGCGCGAGGCGGGGCGCTTCGCTCGGGAGCGCGAGCCGGATCTCGCCGGATAGCCTCCTCGCATGACGAAGACGGTGATGGGTGCGGTCGCAGCGCACTTCGGTCGCGACATCGACCGCACCCTCGCCAAGCTCGCCGGCATCATCGCTCACGCCCGCGAGCGCTCGGTCGACCTGCTCGTGCTCCCGGACGCGACCCTCGGCGGCTACCTGCTCGACCTCCAGCACCCCGGGCCGGACCTGCCGCCGAGCCTCGAGCTCGATGGGCCGGAGGTCGCCCGCGTGGCCGAGCTGGCGGGCGATCTCACTGTGTGCTTCGGGATCGCGGAGCGCGCGCTCGAGGGCGGTCGCGAGGTCCGCTACGACACCGCGGTCTGCGTGCACGGCGGGCGCGTGATCGGCACGCACCGCAAGGTCCACCTGCCGCTGGGCGAGTCCGAGGCGTACCTGCCGGGTCGCGGCTTCGCCGCCTTCGACTCGCCGATCGGGAGGATGGGGATGCTGATCGACTTCGACAAGACCTTCCCGGAGTCCTCGCGCTCGCTGGCCCTCGACGGCGCGGAGGTGCTGGCCTGCCTCAGCGCGTGGCCCGCGAGCGTGACCGACCGCTCCGATCGGATCCGCAACGACCGCCAGGCCCACCTGTTCGATCTCTACGACTGCGCCCGCGCCGCCGAGAACCAGGTCTACCTCGTCTCCTCGAACCAGACCGGCGTGCTCGGCGGCCTGCGGTTCCTCGGGCAGGCGAAGGTCGTGGATCCGGCGGGAGAGATCATCGCGAAGACCTGGGCGAAGGGCGGGCTCGCGCTCGCCTCCGCTGACGTCGCCGGCTCCGTCGCCCGCGCCCGCCGCACGATGCACCACCTCCGCGACCGCGCGGAGCACGCCTACCGGAGCTGAGATGCGGATCTGCCTGCTGACCTACTCCACCCGGCCGCGCGGCGGGGTGGTGCACACCCTCGCCCTCGCCGAGGCGCTCGCGCGCGCCGGACACGACGTCACGGTGCGCACGCTCGCCCGGGGCGGCGACGACTCCTTCTTCCGCCCCGTCGATCCGTGCGTGACCGTGCGGGTGGTGCCCTTTCCGCACCGCGAGGGCGAGCCGGTCGGCGCCCGCATCGTCCGGTCCATCGCCGCGATGGCCGAGGCCCTGCGGGGCGAGGACGCCCCGGTCGTCCACGCGCAGGACTGCATCTCGGCCAACGCGGCGCTCGCCGCCGGACTCGCGCCGATCCGCACGATCCACCACCTGGACGACTTCACCACCCCGGAGCTGCGCGCCTGCCACGACCGCGCCGTCCGGCTCCCCCTGACCCGGCTGTGCGTGTCCGCTGCGGTCGCCGAGGAGGTGCGCGCCGGCTGGGGGCTGCTGCCCGACGTGATCCCGAACGGTGTCGACGCGGCGCGGTTCGCGGCCGCCGTCGACGATCCGCTGACCGGGGGGTGGCGGGCCGAGCTCGGCCCGTACCTCCTCGCCCTCGGCGGCATCGAGCCGCGGAAGGGCAGCATCGAGCTGCTCGAGGCGTGGGCTCTGCTGCGCGAGCGCGGCCACGACGTCGCGCTGGTGTTCGGCGGCGGCGAGACCCTGTTCGACTACCGCGAGTACCGGGCTGCCTTCGACCGGAGGGCGGCCGAGCTCGGGATCGCTCCGGTGATCCTCGGCACCGTTCCGGAGGAGAGGCTCGCTCCGCTCGTCGCCGGCGCCTCCGCGCTGGGCTTCGTCTCGGTGAAGGAGGGGTTCGGGCTGGCGGCGATGGAGGCGCTCGCCGCGGGGGTGCCGGTCGTGGCGCGGGAGCTGCCGGTGATCCACGAGGTGTTCGGGGACGCGGTCCGCTACGGGCGGGACCCCGCCTCCTTCGCCGACGCGCTGGAGGAGGCCCTGACGCTGCCCTCGCCGGACGGCCGGGCCCTGGCCGCCTCGCACTCCTGGGACGACGTCGCGGCCGCGCATCTGCGGTTCTACGAGCGGGTGCTCGACGGCTCGGTTCAGAGCTCAGAAGGAACTCCTCCGGACGGGCCGGGATCCGCGCGAGCAGGCGTGCCCGGATGACTCCGTCCTGCCGCCTGGACACGATCGGGCGCCGCCGGTGACCCGCCGGTCGATCTCGCGCATCGTCACCGGTCTCGCCGACGCCGATCCCGACCGGATCGTCGCCGTGGCCGACGAGGGCGCGCTGACGGCGGGGGAGCTCGACCGCGAGAGCACCCGCCTCGCCCGCGCCTACCGCGATCTCGGCGTCCGGACCGACGACCTCGTCACCGTCTCGCTCTCGAACTCGCTGGACGCGCTCGTCGTCTGCGCGGCGGTCTGGAAGGCGGGCGCCGTGCCGCAGCCGGTCTCGACCGGGCTGTCGGCGGCGGAGCGCGCCGAGGTGGAGCGGATCGCGCGGCCGGCGCTCGTCATCGGCGCGCCCTCCTCCTCCGCTGTCCCGTGGCGCGCGGGCGACTGGCGGCCCGGGCCGGAGGTGCCGGCCGGCTCGCTCGAGGACCGGTGGGCCTCGTCCTGGAAGGCGCCCACCTCCTCCGGCAGCACGGGGCGGCCGAAGGTGGTGCTGGCCGCGGGCCCGGCGCTGCTGGATCCGGACGCGCCGGTCGCGCCGTTCCTGCCGCGCGAGGGCGTGCAGCTGGTGAGCGGCCCGCTGATGCACTCGGCGACCTTCACCTACGCCTTCCGCGGGCTGATGACCGGGCAGCGCCTGGTGCTGCTGCCGCGGTTCGACGCCGCCCGGGTCCTCGCGGCGATCGAGGAGCACCGCGTCACCTGGACCCTGCTCGTCCCGACCACGATCCGCCGCCTGCTGGCTGCGCCCGAGCGGTCGGGGGCGGACGTGTCCTCGCTCGCGACGGTGCTGCACCTCGGAGCGCCCTGCGCGCCCGCCGACAAGCGGGCGCTGATCGGCTGGCTCGGCCCGGAGCGGGTGGTCGAGGTCTATGCGGGCAGCGAGTCGAACGGATTGACGATGATCACGGGCCGGGAGTGGCTGGAGCACCCGGGCAGTGTCGGACGGCCGATCAGCGGGACGACCCTGCGCATCCTGCGGGAGGACGGCACGGAGGCTCCGACCGGCGAGCTCGGCCGCATCTGGCTGCACCGCGGCGAGGCCCCCGCCTACCGCTACCTCGGCGCGGGCTCGCGGCGGACGGAGGAGGGCTGGGACACCCTCGGCGACGTCGGCCGCGTCGACGGGGACGGGTGGCTCTGGGTGGTCGACCGCGCCGACGATCTGATCCTCCGGGGCGGAGTGAGCGTCTGGCCGGCCGAGGTCGAGCGGGTGCTGGAGGCCCTGCCCGGAGTCCGCGGGGCGGTCGCCTTCGGCGTGCCGGACACGGAGCTGGGGCAGGCGGTGGAGGCGGTCGTCGACGTGGGCGACGCGGGCGTGGACCCGGCCGGTCTGCTCGCTCGGGCGAACGCCGAGCTGGGCGCTGAGCGGCGCCTCCGGGCCCTCCGGATCGTGCACGAGCCCGTTCGGAGCGACGCGGGCAAGGTCCGTCGCTCCGCGCTCGCCCCCGTGGCGCAGACGCTCGGGACCCACCGTTCCGCCGGCACCCCGGATGAACCAGAGTAGGCCCTGCGCCCCCGCGCACCGACCCCAGGGAGACCCGATGAAGTACATGCTGATCATGCGCGCGACCGATGCGGCGAAGGAGGCCTACGCCTCGATCCCGTTCGACGAGATCATCACCCGGATGGGGCAGTACAACGAGGCGATGATCGAGGCGGGCGTGCTGCTCTCGGGCGACGGCCTGGCCGACGACGTCGCCTCCTCCGGCTTCGTGGTCGACTTCTCCTCCGAGCCGCCGACCGTCGTCGACGGCGCCTACGGCCCGACCGAGTCGCTCTTCAACGGCTTCTGGATCATCGGGGTCGACTCCAAGGAGCAGGCCCGCGAGTGGGCGCTGCGCTGCCCGCTGGTGCCCGGCAACCGCCTCGAAGTGCGCCGGATCACCGACGAGAGCGACTTCGCGGAGTTCGCCGACAACGAGTACGTGCAGAAGGAGGCCGGCTGGCGCGAGGACGAGGCGGCCCGCGCCTCCGTGGACTGACGCGGCGGCGGGCGTCACGCCTCCGTGACGACGCCCGCCTCGACGTGCCAGTGCCGCGTCAGCTGCACCGTCTCGAGCATCCGCCGGTCGTGGGTGACCAGCAGCAGGGTGCCCTCGTACGCCTCGAGCGCCTCCTCCAGCTGCTCGATGGCGACGAGGTCGAGGTGGTTGGTCGGCTCGTCGAGCACCAGGAGGTTCGTGCCGCGGGCCTGGAGGAGCGCCAGGGCGGCCCGCGTCCGCTCGCCCGGCGAGAGCTCGCCGACGCGGCGGCCGACGTGGTCGGCCTTCAGCCCGAACTTCGCCAGCAGGGTGCGGACCTCGGCGGTCGGCCACTCGGGCACCAGCGCCTCGAACGCGTCCGCGAGCGGCACCTCGGCGGCGAGCATCCCGCGCGCCTGATCGATCTCGCCGATCGCCACGCTCGCTCCGAGGGAGGCGCCGCCCTCCTCCGGCTCGGCGCGGCCGAGGAGGAGCGACAGCAGCGTCGACTTGCCGGCGCCGTTGGGCCCGGTGATGCCGATCCGGTCGCCCGCGTCGACCTGGAGCGACACCGGCCCGAGCGTGAAGGCGCCGCGGCGGGCCACCGCGCCGTTCAGCGTCGAGACGACCGAGCTCGAGCGCGGGGCGCTGCCGATCGTGAAGGCGAGCTGCCACTCCTTGCGCGGCTCCTCGACCTCCTCGAGCCGCGCGATCCGGCTCTCCATCTGGCGCACCTTCTGCGCCTGCTTCTCGCTCGACTCCGCCGAGGCCTTGCGACGGATCTTGTCGTTGTCGGGGGCCTTCTTCATCGCGTTGCGCACGCCCTGGCTCGACCACTCCCGCTGGGTGCGGGCGCGGGAGACCAGGTCGGCCTTCTGCTCGGCGAAGTCCTCGTACTTCTCGCGGCGCTGGCGGCGCGCGGTCTCGCGCTCCTCCAGGAACGCGTCGTAGCCGCCTCCGTAGACCCGGTTGGTGCCCTGCGCGAGATCGAGCTCGAGCACGCGGGTGACGCTGCGGGCGAGGAACTCGCGGTCGTGGCTCACGAGGACCGCGCCGCCGCGGAGTCCGCGGACGAAGGCCTCCAGGCGCTCCAGGCCGTCGAGGTCGAGGTCGTTGGTCGGCTCGTCGAGCAGCACCACGTCGAAGCGCGAGAGCAGCAGCGCCGCGAGGCCCACCCGCGCCGCCTGCCCGCCGGAGAGGGAGGTCATCGTCGAGGAGGCGGCCGCGGCTCCGAGCGACAGGCCCAGGTCGGCCAGGACGACCGGGGTGCGCTCGTCGAGGTCGGCCGCGCCGCTCGCGAGCCAGCGGTCGAGCGCGAGGGCGTAGCGGTCGGCGATCGAGCCGTCGGGATCGGGATCGGCCAGGGCGGAGGCGGCGGTGTCGAGCTCGGCGGAGGCCTCGGCGCAGCCGGTGCGGCGCGCGATGTAGCCGGCGACGGTCTCGCCCTCGCGGCGCTCGTGCTCCTGCGGCAGCCAGCCGACGAAGGCGTCGCCCGGCGAGAGAACGACGGAGCCCTCGAGTGGAGCCGTCTCGCTCGCGAGGATGCGCAGGAGAGTCGACTTGCCGGCTCCGTTCGCCCCCACGACGCCCACCACGTCCCCGGGGGCGACCGTCAGGTCGAGTCCGTCGAACAGGGTGCGGTGCGCATAGCCTCCGGAGAGGCCCTTGGCGACGAGGGTGGCGGTCACCGGTCCAGCGTAGGCGCGGGCGACTCGCTAGACGGCCTGGTGATCAGCCGGTCTAGGATGTGCGGATGAGCGACACGAGCCTGCGGAGCGGCGCCGGGTACTGGTACCCGGACGAGTCGTCCACCCGCCGCGCTGTCGAGGTGCTGAGCGCGATGCGCACGTACCGCGTCTCCGAGGTCTCGATGCGCCGCCGCACGCGTGAGCGGATGGCGATGGGCGAGACGGACCTGATCGCCATCCAGTACCTGCTCCGCCAGCAGCGCAAGGGCGAGCTGGTGACCGGCAAGGACCTGGCCTCGCACCTCTCCATCTCGTCCGCGTCGACCACGGTCCTCATCGACCGCCTGGTCCGCAGCGGCCATCTCGTGCGCAAGCCCAACCCGACCGACCGGCGCGGGATCGTCGTGGAGGCGACCGTCGACAGCGACGACGAGGTGCGCGCCACGCTCCAGGAGATGCACCGCCGGATGCTCGAGATCGCCGAGGACCTGGACGCCCCCGAGGCCGAGGTCGTCGTCAACTTCCTCCGCCGGATGAGCGCGGCCGTCGACGAGATCGACGCGGAGCACGGCGACGGGCACGATACGGACGAAGCCGACCCGGCGGAACCCTCCGAGGCGAAATAGCTAGACGGACTAGTAATAAGCCGAGGGGCCTATAGTCTGGCGGCATGGGTCAATTCCTCTACGGCACTCCTCCCGCCGTCATCGAGATCGAGGACCGGACCCTGGCCCACCTCCAGATCGTGATCTACGCGAAGTTCCGCCGCGACGAGCGCTTCAGCCTCACCCTCGACTCGATGCCCGAGGGCGCGCGCGGCCGCCACTCCTTCTGGATGAACCCGAACATCGCCCTGCAGTTCCATTTCGCGGGGAGCCGGCAGCCGACGATCAACCCGACCTGGGTCGAGCTCCTGATGGACGCGGCGAACAGCGGCGGCGGGCTGCGCCTGCTCCCCGAGCCCCCGTCGTGACCCGGTCCCGGTGAGGCCGACCCGGCCCGGACGACCGCGGAGCTCCCCGCACGACGGTGGATCCGCAGCACCGGCCTCCTGCGACAGCGCACGTGCCCCCGGCCGCCCCGTCTCCTAGGGTGGAGCGGGCGCCGCGGGGCGTGCGGAGGGCGGGGGACATGCGCAGGACAGTCATCGGAGCGACGGCACTGGCCGGTGTGCTCGCGCTCGCGGGGTGCTCGGCGCCCGCTCCGGCGCCGACGGTCACGGTCACCGTGTTCGCCACGGCGACGCCGACTCCGGTGCCGGACCCGACCGTCACGGCGGCGCTCCCGCAAGCGACGGCCACGGTCTTCGCGCCGGTCCCCGAGGCGACGGTCACCTTCACGCCGAACGCGACACCGGACATCCCCGAGACCGCCTTCGCGGTCGACAACGGCGCGGTTCCCGGGGCGAACGGCGAGCCGACCCGCGACGGGGAGGGGGACATCGTGAGCTACACCGTGGTGCAGGGCGACACGTTCTTCGACATCGCGCAGCGCTTCGGGATCCCGGTGCAGCAGCTGCTCCGGATGAACCCGACGATCGCCGGAGCCGGCGAGGCGGTCTACATCAATGCAGTCATCAACCTCGACGCGAGCACGCTGGGCTGAGCGGAGCGGCGAGCCGCGGAGGCGGCCGCCCGGAGCGACCCGGCTACTGCGACTTCGGCAGGACGTGGAACGCGACGGCGAGCGATCCCGAGATCATCAGGATGCCGCCGACGAAGAGGAATCCGGCGATGTCGGGCAGCAGGAACGAGTTGCCGAGAACGAGGATCCCGCCGAGGAACAGCACGAACGAGAGGACGACGCCCAGACCAGTCATGCCCTCATCGTACGCAGGTCACGGGAGCAGGAGGTCCGCGAGCTCCTCGGCACCGGACACCAGCGCGATCGTCCCGACCGCCTCGAGCGGCGATCCGTAGCCCCACTCGACCATGATCGTCGGCACGCCGTGGGCTGCGGCGCCCTGCACGTCGTGCTCGCGGTCGCCCACCATCACCGGCGCCGAGAGGTCGACGCCGAGCTCGCGGAGCCGGCGCAGCGCCTCCTCCACGACGTCGGCCTTGGCGCTGCGGACCTCGTCCTCGGAGGCGCCGCAGATCACCGTGAAGTACTGCGCCAGTCCGTAGTGCTCGAGGATGCGCGTGGCCGCCGACTCCGGCTTGGAGGTCGCGAGCGAGAGCGGCACGCCGGCCTCGGCGATGCGCGCCAGCACCTCGGGCAGCCCCGGGTAGACCGAGGAGTCGAACAGCCCGCCCGCGTTGTAGCGGCGGCGGTAGACCACGAGCGCGGCCTGCGCCTCCTCGACGGTCATCCCGCCGAGCTCGCGGAACGCCTCGAGCAGCGGAGGGCCGACGTAGGCCAGCAGCTCGGCCGGAGCGGGCACGGGGCGGCCCAGCTCGACGAAGGTCTCGACGAGGGTGCCGGTGATGCCGGGGGCGGAGTCGGTGATCGTGCCGTCGAGGTCGAACAGGATGCAGGACCAGGTGCCGGCTCGTGAGTCGAGGCCGGTGGCGGCGAGGGTCGTGTCGGACATGGCGGGCTCCTGACCTCGGAGGACGGGGTGACGCCGGCGCTGCCCCGCCGGGGGCCACACTCTACGGCCGTTCGGCGTCCAGAGCCCGTTCGACGAACGAACGGGTGACGACCTGGGCGATCGAGCCGGGGTCGAGCTGCACGGCGACGAAGTCGGCGGTGCGGATCAGCGCGAAGGCCTCGCGTCCGGGGAGGACCAGCATCTGCACCCGCGGATGCTGCTGCCGGGGGACCGCGGTGCGCACCTCGTCCGTGGAGGTGAACAGCGGCAGGACCTGCTCCCCGGTGGTCGTCGCGACGGTGCGGACGTGCGGCACGCCTCCGGGCTGGGAGCCCGTGACGTCGACCACGAGGGAGCCGTCGAGGCAGGCCTCGAGCAGCCGGTCGACGGCCTCGGCGGTGGGAGCGGCGACGAGCGCCTCCAGTGCTTCCCGAGCCTCCGCATTGCGGTACGGACCGGGTCGCGCCGGGCGTGCAGGGGGTCCGCCTCGTCGTGCCATGGCTCCACGCTAACGAAGACCGGGGCGTGATCGGAATCGCCGGGACCGGTTCCCGGGAATGCGCGCGATCGGTGTCCGGAATCGTTACGGCCGTCTGCGGACACCGTGTCCTCTATTCGACGGCTGGTGGCGAACAGCTCGATTCAGCCGTGATTGCCTCCGCTTATCCTGAACATTCCCCTCGACATGGCGCGAGAAAGGGACGAATGGCGCCATTCATGGCGCACTCGATTGTGAAAGGGGGTAATGTCTCTCCCGGTCCGGGTCGAGACAGTCCGGTCCCGCGAACTCCAGGAGGAAAAGTGGCCCAGAAGATCACGCTTGTCGACGATATCGACGGAACCCTTATCGATTCCGGTGACGGCGGTACCGTCCGCTTCAGCATCGAGGGCGCCAACTACGAGATCGATCTCGGCCCCGACAACATCGCCGAGCTCCACTCGGCGCTCGAGAAGTTCGTCTCGAGCGCCCGCCGCGTCGGCTCGCGCCCCGCGGCCGCCACGAGCGTCGCGACCGCCTCCAAGAGCGACCCCAAGCAGCTCAAGGCCATCCGCGAGTGGGCGAACGCCAACGGCCACCCCGTCTCCGACCGCGGACGCATCCCCTCCGAGGTCCAGGCCGCCTACCAGGCCGCCCACAAGTAGCGGCCGCCGGGCTCTCGGCCCGGTGAGACGCCGCATTCCCGGGCCTCGCGCCCGGTGAGCGGAAGGCCCCCGTGATCCGATCGCGGGGGCCTTCGCCGTGCCTGTCAGAACAGGCGGGTGTGGGAGTCGTCGGTGCCGCGCATGGCCTCGTAGTCGAGCACCACGCAGCGGATTCCGCGGTCCTCGGCGAGAGTCCGCGCCTGCGGCTTGATCTCCTGAGCGGCGAAGACTCCCGTCACCGGGAAGAGGTGCGGATCGCGATTCATCAGCTCGAGATAGCGGGTGAGCTGCTCGACTCCGTCGATCTCGCCGCGGCGCTTGATCTCGACGGCGACGGCGGCTCCCGAGGAATCGCGGGCGAGGATGTCGACCGGGCCGATCGCGGTCATGTACTCGCGCCGGACGAGAGTGTGCCCCTCTCCGAGGAGGCCGATCTGCTCGGCGAGAAGGCGCTGGAGATGCGACTCCACTCCGTCCTTCACGAGTCCCGGATCGACGCCGAGCTCGTGCGCCGAATCGTGCAGCACCTCGTGGATGGAGACGACGAGAGCGTCGCCGGTCTTGCGGTGCGCGACGGTCCACTGCTGCGTCACTCCCGCGGCGCGCGCCTCCTCGTCGGGCTCGCCCGTGATCAGCGTGCAGGGCGGGCTCATCCAGTTCAGCGGCTTGTAGGAGCCGCCGTCGGAGTGGATGAGGACGCTCCCGTCGGCCTTGACGAGCAGGAGGCGGGTGGCGAGCGGGAGGTGGGCGCTGAGACGGCCGGTGTAGTCGACGGAGCAGCGCGCGATGACGAGACGCACCCGTCGAGGATAGACGGCACGGCCCCGGCGGGCTCCCGGCTCAGTGCGCGGCGACGGGAGGCCGGCGGCCGAGCGGAGGAGCGGGCGGCGGCACCGAGAGCGAGGCGCGCAGCGCGACCGCGAACTCGGCCGGCGCCTCCGCCCACGGGTGGTGGCCGCTCGACTCGATGACGGCCAGGCTCGCCTGCGGCAGGAGCGCGGTGAGCGCCTCCAGAGCGGCGACGCCCGTCACCGGATCGTCCTCGCCGCCGAGGACGACCGCGGGGCAGTCGAGGCGCTGCAGAGCGTCGCGGATCGCCGCGGTGTCGTCGGAGCCGGCGGGAGTCGTGTGACCGGCAGCCCGGTCGTCGATCCCGAGCCAGGCGGTGCCGGGGGCGATCAGGAGCAGGTGGGCGACGCGCTCGGGCGCGTCCACGGCGGCGAGCAGGACGGCGCGGCAGCCGGAGTCGTGCGCGGCGAGATCGAGCTCGTCGACGCCGAGGTGGCGGCGCAGGTCCTCCACGTCGGCGGCCGTCGTGGCCGGGGGAGCGGGAGGCAGCTCCGCGGAGTCGCCCACTCCGCGCGGGTGCAGCACGAGGACGCGGCGCGTGCAGGCGATCGAGGCGAACGAGCCGAGGTAGGAGGGGTGGCGCTCCGGCTCACCGGGGACGACCACCAGGGGCCGCCCCTGACCGGCTCCGTGCTCGTCGACGTGGAGCAGGGCGCCGTCGCGCGCTCGGTACCGCATCCGCTCCCCCTCCGCCGCCGTCCTGGGAAGCCTAGGGGGAGGCGCGCCGGGGCGCCCGGGCCCCACGGGGGCTTGCGGAGGCGCGTGGAGCGGGGCGGTCAGCTCCGTCGGCTGCGGGCGGCGGGGGAGGCGAGCCCGGCGACGACCACCAGGGCCAGCACCAGGAAGAGGGCGTTCAGCAGGCCGTAGTGCTCGCCGAGGAAGCCGATGGCCGGCGGTCCGACCAGGAACGCGACGTAGCCGAGCATCGCCACCGCGCTGACGCGGGCGGCCGAGTGCGGCCCCTCCGCCGCGGCCGACATGCCCACCGGGAAGCCGAGCGAGCAGCCCAGACCCCAGGCGACCGCGCCGACGACGACGAGCGCGTCGACCGGGGCGAGGATGAACAGCAGGATGCCGACGATCGCGAGCCCGGCGGAGGCGCGCAGCACCGGGACGCGGCCGAAGCGGTCGAGCACGGGCCCGCCGATCACGCGTCCGACGGTCATGGCGGCGACGAACACGCCGAACACGACGGCGGCGGTCGTCTTGTCGGTGCCGTGGCCGTCGACCATCGCCAGGGTCAGCCAGTCGTTCGCGGAGCCCTCGGCGAAGGCCATGCCCAGCATGATCAGGCCGATGAGGACGAGGCGGCCGTCGCGCCAGACGCCGAGGGAGGCGGCGACGCGCTCGCGGACCGGCGGCTTCACGGTGGTCGCCGCGCCGGAGGTGTCGAGCTCCTCGCGGACCGGGACGAAGCGGATCGCGATCACCGCGGTCACCGCGATCACCACGGCGATCGCGCCGAGGTGGACGGCGACGGGCACGGCCAGGGCGGAGGCGCCCGCGCCGATCAGCGCGCCGGCCACGGTGCCGAGGCTGAAGAAGGCGTGGAACAGCGGCAGGAGCGTCTTGCCGAAGGCCTTCTCGTTGGCCGCTCCCTCGACGTTCATCATCACGTCGACCGCTCCGTTGCCGAAGCCGAGCATCGCCATGCCGGCGAAGGCCGCGGGGAGGACGCCGATGACGTCGGCCGAGACGCCCAGCACCGCGAGCCCCGCCGCCGAGACGGTGAGGCCGAGCGCCATGCCGCGCCGGGCGCCGATCGCGCCCATGACCGGCGTCGAGAACGCGAGTCCGACGATCGCGCCGATCGACATCGAGAGGATCAGCAGGCCCACTCCGGCGGTCGAGAGCTGGAGCTCGTCGCGGATGGCGGGGGTGCGCGAGACCCAGGTGGCGATGGAGATCCCGCTGAGGACGAAGATCGTGAAGACGGCGTTGCGCCAGGCGACCAGCTGCGGGCGCGTGAGCGCGGACGTCGAGGTCATGGCGGTTCTCCTGGTGCGGGCGGGATCCGGACACCGGATCGAGAGGCACGGTCGAATCGATTCGAAGCGAGCCGGTCTAAGCTATCCGGAACCCCGGGGACGGTCAACCGACGACGAGCGCGCCGCCCCCACGAGGAGGAACGTGGAACCCCGCAAGAGCCCCCGGCCGACGCTCGCCCGCGTCGCGAGCCGGGCCGGAGTGTCCCCCTCCACCGCCTCGCTGGTCTTCAGCGGCTCCGGCCCCGTCTCGGAGGCCACGAAGGAGCGGGTGCTGCGCGCGGCGTCCGAGCTCGACTACGCCGGTCCCGACCCGCGGGCGCGCTCGCTCCGCCGCGGCCGCTCGGGGATCGTGGGGGTCGTCGTGGACGAGCGGATGCTGCACGCGTTCCGCGACCCGATCAAGATCGCCATGCTCGACGGGATCGCCGACGTGCTCGGCGGGGTCGACGCCGGGATCCTGCTGCTCACCGAGACCGGCGACGGCGCGGGCCTGCTGGCGACCGCCCCGGTCGACGCGATGATCCTGGTCGGCTGCAGCCCGTCGGTCGACGACTCCGTCGCCGTGCTGCGCCGCCGGGGGGTGCCCGTCGTCGTGGTCGAAGGCCTCTCGGAGCTGGGCGGCGCCGTGATCTCGCTCGACAACCGCGAGGCCAGCCGCACCCTCGCGGAGCACCTGCGCGAGCTCGGCCACGAGCGGGTCGCGGTGGTCGCGCTCCCGTTCGCGAAGGACCGCCGCCGCGGCGCGATCCCGCCCGGCTGGCGCTCGAGCCCCAGCATCACTCCGGTCGACCGCCTCCTCGGCGTGCAGGACGTCTTCCCGGAGGCGTCGGTCGTCGCCGCCGCGGCGAGCTCCGTCGACGAGGGCGTCGCCGCGGGCCGCACGCTGCTCGAGGGGGCGGAGCCGCCGACCGCGGTCGTCGCGCAGAGCGATCTGCTGGCCGCGGGCGTGATCCTCGCGGCGGAGGAGCGCGGGCTGCGCGTGCCCGAGGACCTCTCGGTGGTCGGCTTCGACGGCGTGCAGGTGCCCGGTCTCGCGGCCGAGTACGACCTCACGACGATGGCCCAGCCCGCGGTCGAGAAGGGCCGTGCGGCGGGACGGGCCGCGGTCGCGCTCCTGGCCGACGAGGAGGCGGAGGCGGTCTGCTTCCACGCCGTCTTCCACCGCGGGAACACCAGCGCTCCGCCGCGCTGACCGGAGTTGTCCACAGGCTTCTCCACAGGGGAGGAGCGCGATCAGCGGAGCCAGACGTCGCTGCGGACCCGGAGCCCGAGGGTGACCGCGCGGGCGCCGAGGAAGCCGACGGCGAAGGCGAGCCAGAGCGCGAGGAGGCGCCATTCGGCGGGCGCGGCGGGGGCGAGCAGGGCGAGCGGGACGAAGACGGCGAGGTTCGCGAGGCCGCTGAGCGCCAGGTAGCGGCCGTCGCCGGCGCCGATCAGCACGCCGTCGAGCACGAAGACGTAGCCGCCGAGCGGAGCGGTGAGGCCCACGACGGCGATCGCCGCGGGCAGCAGCCGCAGCACCTCCGGGTCGCTCGAGAAGACGTACGGCAGGACACCGCTCAGACCGGTGACCAGCGCTCCGAGCACTACCCCCGCACCGATTCCCCAGGTCACACAGCGTTTCGTGACGGCTCGGGCCTGCTCGGCGTCGCCCGCGCCGAGGAGGCGGCCCAGCAGCGCCTGCGCGGCGATCGCCACCGCGTCGAGGGCGAAGGCGACCGTCGAGAACAGCGTCATCGCCACCTGGAAGGCGCCCAGCTCCTCCGCCCCGAGCGAGGTGGCGGTCGCGACCGCGAGCAGGATCGCCGCGCGGAGGCTCGCTGTGCGCAGCAGCATCCAGCCGCCGGATCCCGCGGAGGAGGCCAGGCCCGCGAGGTGCGGCCGCAGCGGCGCGCCGACCCTCCGGGCGAGCCGCAGCGCGACTCCCGCGTAGGCCGCGAGCATGGCCCACTGCGCGATCACCGTCCCCAGTGCGGAGCCGGTTATCCCCAGGCCGGCCGGGTAGATCAGCACGGCGTTGAGAGCGGCGTTGAGGGCGAATCCGCCGGCGGCGATCACCAGCGGAGTGCGGGTGTCCTGGAAGCCGCGGAGGAGCCCGGTGAGCGCGAAGACGCCGAGCATGGCGGGGATCCCGGCCATGCTCACCGTCAGGTACCGCACGCCCGCCTCGGCCACCGCCGGTTCCGCGCCGAAGAGCGCCACGACGGCCGGAGCGGTGAGCGCGCCCACCACGGCGATGCCGGCGCCGAGGAGCAGGGCCAGCCAGCCGCCGTCGATCCCGGCCGCCACGGCCCTCCGCTCGTCGCCCTCGCCGAGGGCCCGGCCGACCCGCGGAGTGGTGCTGTACGCGAGGAAGACCATCAGGCCGACGACCGTCTGCAGCACCGTGCCGCCCAGCGCGAGCCCGGCGAGCGGGACGGCGCCGAGGTGGCCGACCAGGGCGGAGTCGGTGAGCAGGAACAGCGGCTCGGCGACCAGCGAGCCCAGCGCCGGGACGGCGAGCCGGAGGATGCTGCGGTCGAGGGCTGAGGTCACCGCTCGACGCTAGCGGCTGCCGGAGCTCCGGGACGGGCGTACCGTGGGCGGGATGCAGCGCTTCGGGATCGGGCTGGCGGCCGTGGGCCGGCCGGCGTACATCACGGCAGGGCGCGACGACGACCTCGGCCCCGCGGCCGAGCGGAGCGTCGACGCGCTGCGCGAGCGCACGCACCTGCTGCTCGACGCGGCGTGGGACGCCGGCGTCCGCTTCCTCGACGCCGCGCGCTCCTACGGGCGGGCGGAGGAGTTCCTCGGCGGCTGGCTCGCCCGGCACCCCGAGCGGCGGGCGGCGCTCACGATCGAGTCGAAGTGGGGCTACGAGTACGTCGGCGGGTGGGCGATGGACGCGCCGGTGCACGAGCGCAAGGAGCACTCGGTCGCGATGCTCGACCGCCAGTGGCCGCTCACGCTCGACGCGCTCGGCTCGGCGCCCGACTCCTACCTCGTCCACTCGATCACTCCCGAGAGCCCGGCCCTCACCGACCGCCCGCTGCTGGACCGCCTCCGCGGCCTCGCCGGCTCCGGAGTGCGGGTCGGCCTCTCGACGAGCGGACCCGAGCAGGCGCGCGTGATCGAGCTCGCCCGCGCGATCCCGGAGTCGCCGTTCAGCGCGGTCCAGAGCACCTGGAACCCGCTCGAGCAGTCCGCGGGCCGGGCGCTCGCCGCCGCGCACGACGACGGCTGGCTGGTGGTGGTCAAGGAGGCCCTCGCCAACGGGAGGCTCGTGGCGCACCCGATCGAGCACGCCGGCGCCGCGCCGGACGCCGTCGCCCTGGGGGCCGTCCTCGCGCAGCCCTGGGCCGACGTCGTGCTGAGCGGCGCGGCGACTCCGGAGCAGCTGCGGGCCAACCTGCGCGCGCAGCCCCGGGAGCTCCCGGACCTCCCGGCGCTCGCCGTGGATCCGGCCCGCTACTGGGCCGAGCGCTCCGCTCTCGACTGGACCTGAGAGCACTCGAACGAAGTGAGGCGTGCGCTCCGGCGCCGCACGGAATAGCGTTCCTCTCAGCGCCCCGTCTGCCCTCTCTGCGAGGGCTGGCGCGCGGATCGGCCCTCGTGATATCCCCCGAGGGGATCCGCCCCGGCCCGCCACCCCTCTTCGAGTGCGGGCGAATCGAGCTTCCGATTCTCAGGCGATCCGCAGGTTACGGGCGGGGTGACGGCAGTGCCAGAGGAAGCGGGGAGCGCGGGCTTAACGGGGGGTGACGCATCGGCGGGCTATGCCGGGGAGGCCGGACGGCCGTGGTCCGAGGGGTCGATCCGGATGGCGCACTCGAGGAGCTCGGCGCTCCTCCACAGGGCGCGGATCAGCGCGGGCATCCCCGGGAACGATCGTCACGATCCCGAGCCCTCAGGACTCGGAGCCCCGCCGCACGCGGAGCCGCGTCTCCTCGAGGTCGAGCAGCGACTGGGCATCGCGGAGGATGCGCTGCGGGTAGGCGCGGCGCGAGCGCGCGTCCAGCAGCGCCTCCCGCTCGGCCGCGACCACGGCGAGGCGCAGCGCTCGGTAGAGGCGGTGCGGAGTGTCCGCGACCGACCTCTCCGTGCCACGCGAGCGCTCCCAGGCGGCCTCGGAGCGGAGGAACGACGTCTGCCGCACCCGCTCCAGGACGTCCGGAGCGACGCCGTCGGCGCCCTCGACGGCGTCGCCCGGGCGCTCCAGCACCGAGAGGCCCTTCTCGGTGATCTCGTCGAGCAGGCCCGCGAGCGCGCGCTGGTCCTCGGGCACGTCGATCCCGCGGATGCCCAGCGCCCGGATCAGCAGCGGCAGCGTGCTGCCCTGGATCAGCAGGGTCGCGACGGCCACGGTGAAGGCGATCAGCACGAGCTGCGGGCGGTAGGGGATGTCCTCGGGCAGCGACTGCGCGGCCGCGAGGGTCACCACTCCGCGCATCCCGGACCAGCCGAGCACCAGACCGCCGCGCCAGCCGATGCCGTTGCGGCTGAAGTGCCGGTAGTCGCTGCGCCGCAGCAGGTAGCGCCGCTTCGCCCGGCCGCGCTCCTCCTTCGGCAGCTCCTGCGCCTCGGGCGACTCGAGCAGCTCCTTCTGCTCGCGGGCCCGGCGCTCGGCCCGGCGGGTCTGCCAGCGCTCGCCGAGGAGCACCGGGCCGACCCAGAGGAAGCGAACGACGATCAGCCCGACCACCGCGATCAGGCCGATGCCGACCGCTGCGGGCACGGAGAGGCGCGCGCTGTCGGCGTCGTGGATCAGCGAGCGGATCTCGAGCCCGATCAGCAGGAACACGCCGTTCTCGAGCAGGAACTGCACGGTCCGCCAGTTGATCCGGTCGTTCACCCGCGACTGTGCGGTGAAGGCGCGGGAGGAGGCGTGCCCGGTGTGCAGGCCGGCGACGACCACGGCGAGCACGCCCGAGGCGCCCAGGCCCTCGGCGGGGATGAACGCGACGAAGGGGACGATGAAGGAGAGGACGGTGTTGAGCACCGGGTCCTCGAGCCGCGAGCGGACGAAGACGGTGACGACGCTGGCCACGAACCCGACCACGACGGCCACGACGACCGCGTAGAGGAAGTCGCCGATCGCGGCCCACGGCGTCGCGAGCGTCCCGGCGGCGGCGGCGAGGGCCGAGCGGAGGAGCACCAGCGCGGTCGCGTCGTTGATCAGCCCCTCGCCCTCGAGCAGGGTGAGCAGACGCGGCGGGAGGCCGAGCCGCCGGCCGACCGAGGTCGCGGCGACCGCATCGGGCGGGCTGATGATCGCGCCCACGGCGATCGCCAGGCCCAGCCCGAGCTCGGGGAGGAGGAGGAAGAGGAGCGCGCCGACGCCGGCCGCCGAGATCAGCACCAGAACGACCGACAGGCCGGTGATGGTGGTGAGGTTCCGGCGGAAGTCGATGAACGGGACGCTGAGCGCCGCCGCGTACAGCAGCGGCGGCAGCACGCCGTCGAGCACCCACTCGTGCGGGACGACCACCTCCGGAACCCCGGGGATGTACGAGAGGCCGACGCCGGCGAGCACGAGGACGATCGGGGCGGCGACGCCGAGGCGCCGCGAGAAGACGGCGACCGCGACGAGGACCGAGACGCCGACGATCGCGGCGATGCCCAGCTCCATCAGCGGAGGCTCTCGAGGGCGCAGAAGGGCATGGTCTCGTCTCCAGGGGGTGGCGGGCGATCGCCCGGGACGAGTCTGCGCCTCTCGGCGGATGCGGGGCAGGGGGTTGCGAGCACCCGGCGTCCCGCGCCGGGGTCAGCCGTCGTCGCGAGCGGCGCGGCGGTCGAGCAGGCGGGCGAGTCCGAGGAGGAGCGCCATGGCGCCGAGCGCCGCGACGGCCAGGGCGAGCGCGGCGCCGGGCTCGAGCGTGATCCCGCGCTCGACGACCTGCGCGCGCAGCACCGGGTCGGCGGAGACGACGAGCAGGCCGATCGAGGCGGCGGCGAGGACGAGTCCGTAGAGGACGGCGCCGACGCGGATCCGCGGGCGGGCGGTACCTGACGGTGAGC
>NZ_PSVQ01000013.1:0-77968 GCF_002932395.1 Rathayibacter sp. AY1D9 | reverse complement strand
GCCGATGAACACGGGCGCGGAGGCGGTCGAGTCGGGCATCAAGGTCGCCCGCGCCTGGGGCTACCGGGTCAAGGGCGGGGTGTTCTCCGGCGGGAGAGGTGTACTCATCGCGCGAGTATCGCAGAGCGGCGACGGCCTGCCGCGACATCGAGACGTCCCGTCTCAACACGTCCCTCCCCCTCCCGCGGGATGCCGTTCGGGCACGCCGGACACAGCGTGTCGCGGACCGGAGCGGCACCTCGCGGAGGGAGGACGGTGCGCCTCAGCGCAGCGACTCGAGCACGGCCTCCAGCTCGTCGACGGCGAAGTCGATCTCGGCGGCGGTGACCACGAGCGGCGGCGCCAGGCGGATCGTCGAGCCGTGGGTGTCCTTGGCCAGCACTCCGCGGGCCATCAGGGCCTCGCAGACGGCGCGGCCCGAGGCGAGCCCCGGGTCGATGTCGATGCCGGCCCAGAGTCCGGCGCCGCGGACGGCGACCACTCCGCGGCCGATCAGCGCCTCGAGGCGGGCGTGCAACTGCGCGCCGCGCTCGCGGGCGAGGGCCTGGTACTCGCCGGTCGCGAGCATCTCGACGACTGCGAGGCCGACGGCCGCGGCGAGCGGGTTGCCGCCGAAGGTGGAGCCGTGCTGGCCCGGCTGCAGGACGCCGAGCACGTCGGCGTCCGCGACCACGGCCGAGACGGGGACGATGCCGCCGCCGAGCGCCTTGCCGAGCAGGTAGACGTCGGGGACGACTCCGACCAGGTCGCAGGCGAAGGTGGCGCCGGTGCGGCCGAGGCCGGACTGGATCTCATCCGCGATGAAGAGGACGTTGCGGCGCGCGGTGATCTCGCGGACGGCCGGGAGGTAGTCGGCCGGCGGCACGACGATGCCCGCCTCGCCCTGGATCGGCTCGATCAGCACCGCCACGGTGTCGTCGTCGATCGCGGCCTCGAGGGCCTCCGCGTCGCCGAACGGGACCGTGCGGAATCCGGGCGTGAACGGGGCGAAGCCGTCGCGCGCCTCCGCGTCGTCGCTGAACGAGATGATCGTGGTCGTGCGGCCGTGGAAGTTGCCCGCCGCGACGACGATGTTCGCCCGGCCCGGAGCGACGCCCTTGACCCGGTAGCCCCAGGCGCGGGCGACCTTGATGCCCGACTCGACCGCCTCCGCGCCCGTGTTCATCGGCAGGACCATGTCCTTGCCGGCGAGCGCGGCGAGCGCCGTGACGAACGGGCCGAGGCGGTCGTTGTGGAACGCGCGGCTGGTCAGGGTGACGCGGCCGAGCTGCTCGCGGGCCGCCTCCAGCAGCACCGGGTGCGAGTGGCCGAAGTTCACGGCGGAGTAGGCGGCGAGGCAGTCGAGGTAGCGGACGCCCTCGACGTCGGTGATCCAGGCGCCGTCGCCGGTGGCCGCGACGACGGGCAGCGGGTGGTAGTTGTGGGCGGCGTGCTCCTCCTCCGCGGCGATGAGGGCGGCGGAGCGGGCGGTGTCGGTGTCGGTGATGCTCATGTCGTTCCTCCTGAGGGGACGATCGACTCTCCAGGAGTCGTCGCACTCGGCGTCGAGTGCGACGGATCGTGGACAGTGGAGGGTGGGTCGGCGCTGCTGGTCGCCGACCACGGGGAGTGGGTCAGCGGCGCAGCTCGAGCGTGCAGCACTTCACGCCGCCGCCGCCGAGCAGCAGCTCCGACAGGTCGACGCCGATCGGGTTGTAGCCGCGCTCGCGCAGCTGGCGCTCGAAGCCCGTCGCACGGGACGCGATGACGACATTGAGGCCGTCGGAGAAAGAGTTCAGCCCGAGCACGGACGCGTCCTCCTCCGAGACGAGGATCGCGTCGGGGTAGAGCTCGCGGAGGGTGCGGTTGCCCTCCTCGCTGAACGCGCTCGGAAGGTAGGCGATGTTCGTGTCGTCGAGCACGGCGATCGCTGTGTCGAGGTGGTAGAACGACGGGTTCACGAGCTCGAGCGTGACGACCTCGCGGCCGAAGACGCGGGCGACCTCGGCGTGCGAGTCGGAGGCGGAGCGGAAGCCCGTGCCGGCGAGGATCCGCTCGCCGACGAGGAGGAAGTCGCCCTCGCCCTCGTTGACCTCCTCGGGGACGCGGACGTCGAAGCCGGCCGAGCGGAACCAGTCCATGTACGCCGGGCCCTCGGGCTGGCGCTCGGGGTAGGTGAAGGACGCACCGTAGGCGATGCCGTCGATCACGAATCCGCCGTTGGCCGCGTAGACCATGTCCGGCAGTCCGGCCTCGGGCTCGATCAGCTCGATCGTGAAGCCGAGGTCGGCGTAGGTGTCGTAGAGGGTCTGCCACTGCCGGACGGCGAGGGAGGTGTCGGTGGGGACCTGCGGGTCCATCCACGGATTGATGCGGTAGACGACGGTGAAGTGCTCGGGACGGCACATCAGGATCGTCTTCGCGACGGCGGTTCGGGCGGGTGCCTCGGCGAGCACGGCGGTATCGGTCATTCGAGTCCTCCTGCGAAAGGATGCGGATGAGCGGACCGGGTCCAGTGGCTCCGTGCCCCGCGCATGACGCAACGGGATGGAGCACGCTCGCGCCCAGTCTTGCACGCGCCGATCGTGCGGTTTTCGCCGTGAGGCGCACGGAACGCGCGTGGACACCGGGTGCGGCGCGGGAAACCGCCGCGGCTCTCGCGCGGGGCGTTGTATTGCGGCCGCGACTACTCCTCCTCGCCCTGAGGCAGGGGCTTTCGGAGGGACGACGTTGCGCCTCTCGGCGAGAAGGCCTTATCCCTCTCTCTTGTCATCGCGCTGATGACATCTGTGGAATCCGTCGAATTCTGCCCTGAATGGGGGACTTAGGGCAGCGATAAGCGGCATGGGACGATCCCTCCGGCCCGACAGTCGTCGGCCTTCTCGCTCCGACGAATCCGGATGCCCTCCTCCATGCGAACGAAGACCCTCAGCGTCTCCCTTTTCCTCGCCCTGCTCCTCTCCCTCTTCGTCGCGACCCCGGCCCAGGCCGCGGGATCGCCGGCTGCGCCGACGAACGTGACCGTGACCGACAACGACTGCACCGATGCGGTCACCGTCTCCTGGACGCCGTCCGCGTCGGCGACGGCCGGATATCGGATCCACGTGTCCGCCCGCTACTCGGCCTACTACTACGAAGACAACTACGGGAAGTCCTATTCGGTGAGCCTCGCCGAGACCGGGAAGACCACGACCGCCACGATCAACCTCCCCCGCTCGCAGAAGAACTATGCCTTCGAGGTGTCGAGCGTGACCGACCTCCGGGCGCCCTTCGCGGGCGGCACCGACGGCCTGCCGCTCGTTGCGTCGTCGACGCAGAGCTCGCCGAGCGAAGCCTCGTTCTTGCACTTCTGGGACGTCCCCGCACCGGGAGATTTGAGCGTTGCAGCGGACGCGTCCACGTATCTGGCTTCCGCCCGATGGGCACGACCGTCGGTCAATGGCCAGGCCTGCAACTTCGACGAGTACCGCTACACCATCAACGACTTGGCGTCATCCGACGACCCGACCGACCACGGCTACTTTGATGGCAGCCTTCCATTTACAGACACCTCCTACGACTTCCCGTACCTGCCCCACCACCGGTACGTCTTCTGCCTCTGGGCGGCCTCTGAGAGCGAGGAGTCGTACGAAGGGGGAGACCACAACACCTATGCGGACTCTCCCGCCTCTTGCGCCACCTTCGGCGCCGACATCTCGGCGCCCTATTCGCCTGGCGGCGTGTACGCCGACTCCTCCGGCACCTCCATCACGGTCCAGTGGGACGCCCCGTACTACGACGGCGGCAGCCCCATCACGGGCTACAGAGTCAGCCGCAACGGCACAGACGCGGCCGGCAGCGGCCCCTGGTCGACCGTCGTCTCGGCCGACCGCCGCTCGCAGACCTTCACGAACCTCCGGCCCAACACGTCCTACTCCTTCACCGTCCAGGCCATCAACGCGCTCGGCAGCAGTTCCCCGACGACCTTCGTCCAGACCGCCGACCCGTACGAAGCCCCGTCCGTTCCCACGCGCGTCGCCGGCACCACGAACGACAGCGTGCGATCCGCGACGATCTCCTGGGCGCCTCCGGAGTCGGCCGGCAACCCGGCGATCACCGGCTACCGCGTCTCGCGCAACGGCGTCGACAACGCGGGCGCCGGTCCGTGGTCGACGACGGTCGCCGCCACCGCCCGCTCCTTCACGTTCACGCACCTGGCGGCGGGCGCCACCTACACGATGAGCGTCAGCGCGATCAACGCCGGAGGCGACAGCGGGGCGGCATCGACCGTCGTGCGCATCGGCGGCACCGCCCTCACCGCCGCGACTCCGACCGTCACCGGCACCGCCGCGGTCGGCTCGACGCTCACGGCGAGCGCCGGCACCTGGGGCCCCTCCCCCGTGGCCCTCGCGTACCAGTGGCGCGCGAACGGCACCGCGATCAGCGGGGCGACCGGCACCACGTACCGTCCGGTCGCGGGCGACGCGGGCAGGGTGATCACCGTCGCCGTCACGGGCTCGAAGTCGGGCTACGTCTCGACGACACGCGTCTCCTCCGGGACCGCTGCCGTGACCGGCGGCGCGATCACCGCCGCGACGCCGACCATCAGCGGCACGGCGAAGGTCGGCTCGACCCTCACCGCGAAGCCCGGCACCTGGGGCCCCTCCCCCGTCGCCCTCGCCTACCAGTGGAAGGCGAACGGCACCGCTCTGAGCGGGGCGACGTCTGCGACGTACACGCCGACCGGCGCCACTCTCGGCAAGGCGATCACCGTGACGGTCACGGGGTCGAAGTCCGGATTCACCGCCGTGACGAAGACCTCTGCGAAGACGAGCGCCGTGGTGGCGGGCACCCTCTCCGCCGCGACCCCGACGATCACCGGCACCGCGAAGGTCGGATCCACCCTGACCGCCAAGCCGGGCACGTGGGGTCCCTCGCCGGTGGCCCTCACCTACCAGTGGAAGGCGAACGGCACCGCGATCTCCGGGGCGACCTCCGCCACCTACAAGCCGACCAGCGCCACGGTGGGGAAGAAGATCACGGTGACCGTCACCGGCAAAAAGGCCGACTACACGACGGCGACGCGCACCTCCGCCGCCACCGCAGCGGTCGTCAAGTAGGGGATCCGACCCGGGCCGCCGGGGGAGCCTGCTCGCGCGGACTCCTCCGGCGGCCCCGGGAATCCACCACCACCGTCCCCCGGACGGGGGCCCATCCCGCCGACACCCGCCCTCGCCCGGAGGCGGGCGGCGGCTAGCATTCAGACACCGTGTCCGCCGCGGCCTCCCGCGGATCCTGCCGAAAGGCCCGCCGTGCCCGCACGCCCCCTCGCCGCGATCGGCGTCTCCGCTCTCCTGCTGGCCGGCCTCGCCGCCGGTCCGGCCGTCGCCGCCCCCGATCTCCCGGGCGCGAGCGCCGCGCAGGAGGCGGCCGCCGAGGTCGTCCTGTCCGGCACCATCGCGCTCCGCGACGCCGATGAGGAGCACCCCGCCCCCGAGAACCCGTACTTCTACGTCCAGGTCGAGGACGCCGAAGGGGACGTGGTCGCCCAGGCGAACACGGGCGCGGACTTCTCCCTCCCCGTTCCCGGCGGCGAGCCCCTCACCGTCCGCGCGAACCTGATCGGCAGCGACGACTGGTACCCGACCTGGTTCGGCGACACCCCGGTCGCCGAGGCCGCGAGGACGACCCGGGGGACCGACGAGTCCGTCGCCATCTCCCTCCTGCGCAGCGCCGAGCTGTCCGGATCGGTCACCGCCGACGCGGTCCCGGGCGTCTCCTCCCCCTCCTTCGACGTGCAGGCCTGGTGGGTCGACGGAGGGACGTACTCGCTGCTCGACACCGTCCCCGTCACCGGAGCCCCCGGCGCCGCCCGCGCGTGGGACACGGGCGACCTCGCCCTGCCCGCCGGCGACTACCTCCTGCGCCTCGTGGAGCCGGGGTACCCCGCCTACGACGACCAGTACTTCTCGCGCCTGGCCCGCCTCGACGAGCGCGCGGTCGTCTCCGTGCCGCCGGGCGGCCGCAGCGGCATCGACTTCTTCCCGTCCGCCTACTCCTCCGACGTCGCCCGCCTCGCCGGGACCGACCGGTACGCGACCGCCGTCGCGGTGACCGCCTCCGGATTCGCCGACGGCGCCCCCGTCGTCTACCTCGCCAGCGGAGCGAACTGGCCGGACGCGCTGAGCGCCGGCCCCGCCGCCGCGAAGCAGGGCGGCGCCCTCCTGCTCACCGACCCGAGCGTCCTGCCCGCCGTGGTGGCGGCCGAGCTGCGCCGCCTCGCCCCGCAGCGGATCGTCGTGGTCGGCAGCGCCCTCTCCGTGAGCGAGTCGGTGCTCCAGCAGGTGAAGGCCCTCGGGATCCCGACCGAGCGCATCGAGGGCGTCGACCGCTACGACACCTCACGCCGGATCGTCGAGGACGCCTTCCCGGACGGCAGCTACGAGAACGTCTTCGTCGCGACCGGCACCAACTTCCCGGACGCCCTCTCGGTCGCGCCGATCGCCGGCCGCCGCGCCGAGCCCGTCCTCCTCGTCGACGGCGCCCGCTCGCGCCTCGACCAGCCGACCCGTGACACCCTCGCCGGACTCGACCCCTCCTCCGTGCAGCTGCTCGGCGGTGCGCCGTCGATCTCGACCGCCGTCGAGGCAGACCTGCGCGCCGCGAAGATCGCCGGCACCGTGTCGCGCATCGCCGGGACGGACCGCCACGACACCAGCCGACGCCTCAACGACGTCTTCCCGCCGTCCGAGCTGGGCGACACCGTCTACCTCGCGACCGCCACCGGCTTCGCCGACGCGCTGGCCGTCGGCCCGGTCGCCGCGAAGCAGGGCGCCCCGCTCTACCTCAGCGAGCCGACCTGCCTGCCGCGCAGCACCCGTGTGAAGATGCAGGGCCACGACCTCGATCAGGTGCTGCTCCTCGGCAGCCCCCTGACCCTGTCGGCGCAGGTGCGCTCGCTGTCCGCCTGCTGAGACCCGAGACGCACCGCACGAGCCCTGGAGATCCATGAGCGCCACCGCCGACCGTCCCCTCCTCGTCGGCATCGAGACCGGGGGCACGAAGGTCGTCGCGGCGGTCGCCGACGCCGCTGATCCCGAGCGGATCCTCGCGACGACGACCCTGCCGACCCGCGGGCCCGCCGAGACTCTCGCCGATCTGGCCGGCTTCGTCAGCGGCCACGGAGTCGACGGCACCGTCGCCGCGGTCGGCGTCGCCTCCTTCGGCCCGCTCGACATCGACCCCGGCTCGCCGACCTACGGACACCTCACCTCCACGCCGAAGCTCGGCTGGGAAGGCACCGACGTCCTCGGCCCGATCGGCTCGGCCGCACCGGGCGCGCGGCTCGCGCTGGTCACCGACGTCAATGGAGCCGCCCTGGGCGAGGCCCGCTGGGGCGCCGGAACCGGAGTCGACGACTTCGTCTACCTGACCGTCGGCACCGGAGTCGGCGGCGGCGTGATCGCGGGCGGACGGCTCCTCGCCGGCAGCGGCTGGCCCGAGGTCGCGCACCTTCTGCCCCGCCGCCACCCCGAGGACGGCTTCGCCGGCACCTGCCCGTTCCACGGCGACTGCCTCGAGGGCCTGGTCGCCGGTCCCGCGATCTCGGCGCGCTGGGGCGTCGACGGCTCCCGCCTCGGCCCCGAGGAGGCGGCCGCCAACCTCCGCTTCAGCTCCTACTACCTCGCGCAGCTCGTCACGACGCTCGCCTACGTCGCGGGCGTGCGGCTCGCGGTCGTCGGCGGAGGCGTGTCGAAGACGCCGGGGCTCGTCCCCGCGGTCGAGGCCGAGGTCGAGCGGCTGATGGGCGCGCCCGGAGCGACGGGGACGGGCGGCGGGCGGATCCGCATCGTGCGCCCGGCCCTCGGCGACGAGTCCGGGGTGCGCGGGGCGATCTCGCTGGCGGAGTCCCTGCTCGCCTGAGCTCTACCCTCGTCCCATGAGCGACCGACCCGTCGACCCCTCCGCCCCCGACTCCGGTCGCGACGAGACGGTGGAGGAGCGATCCGACCGCAACTGGAACGAGATCCTGCAGGAGCTGCGGGTCGTGCAGACCGGCACGCAGATCCTGGGCGGCTTCCTGCTGACGCTGTGCTTCCAGCAGCGCTTCGCCGACCTCGCGCCGCCCGACGTGGCGCTCTACCTCGTGCTCGTCCTGCTCGCCGCGTGCGTCACGATCCTGGCGCTGGCGCCCGTCATCGCCCACCGGCTGCTGTTCCAGCGGCGGAGGAAGGCCGAGCTGGTGCGGTTCGGCAACCGGGTGGTCACGGTGTGCCTCGCGGCGGGATCGCTGCTGTTCGTCGGAGTCGTGGGCTTCGTGTTCGACGTCGTGCTGGGCGGGCCGGCAGGCCTCTGGGCGGGCGGAGGCGTGCTGCTGCTGCTCGCCGTGGTCTGGGCGACCGCGCCGGTCCTCCTGCGGAGGCGCTGAGGGCGGCGGAGTCTGCCCGCCCCTCCCCCGCGAGTCAACGGGGTACCCGGGTCCGCCACGCTCTTCCTACCGTGGCCGCGAGGCGCGCACCGCGCCGACGCGAGAGGAGCACCATGACCGACCGGACCGAGCAGCCGCAGGAGAACCCGCAGAACCACGACCACGTCGACGACGCGGGCGTCGACAAGCCCTCGCAGGCCGAGGGCGACGACACCGAGGGATCGGCCGGCTGATCGCCGCCTCGATCCCCGTCCTCCCCGCGGTCGACAGCAGCGCGGCCGTCCTCGCCGACGGCTACTTCTTCGGGACGCGGCGCTTCGACGACGTGGGCGCGGACGCGTTCCGCACCCGGATCCTCGGACGGCCCGTGATCATGGCGCGCGGCATCGAGGCGGCGCGCTTCTTCTACGAGGGCGGGCGCTTCGACCGCGAGGGCGCGCTGCCCGGCTCCGTGCTGCACCTCCTGCAGGACGAGGGCAGCGTGCAGACCCTCGAGGACGAGCCGCACCGGAGGCGGAAGCGGATGTTCCTGGATCTGGTGGAGACGCCCGAGCAGCGGTCGAGGCTGGTCTCGGCCTTCGCGCGGGAGTGGCAGGCGTCCGCCGCCCGGCTGACCGGCGAGCGGGTCCGCCTCCAGGACGTCGCCGCGGAGGTCCTGGGCCGCGCGGTCCTGTCCTGGGCCGGCATCGAGGCCGACGAGGAGGAGGTGCTGCGGCGCACGGACGAGCTCCGGGCGATGATCGACAACGCCGGGCGCTTCGGCCCGCCCAACTGGGCCGCGCGACTCCGCCGCCGCTCGACCGAGCGGTGGGCGCGCGGCCTGATCGAGGCGAGCCGGACGGCCGGACCCTCCCCGACTCCCCTGCACCGGATCGCGCACGAGAAGGAGGACGGCGGCCTCCTCCCCGTCGAGGTCGCCGCGGTGGAGCTGATCAACCTGCTGCGGCCCACGGTCGCGGTGGGGCGCTTCGTGGTGCTGGCGGCGCTCGCGCTGCACCGGCATCCGGAGTGGCGGGAGCGGCTCGCCGACCAGGAGGAGCGCGTCGCGTTCGCGAACGAGGTGCGGCGCTTCTACCCGTTCTTCCCGATGGTCGGAGGAAGGGCCCGCCGGGAGCTGGACTTCCGCGGCGAGACGCTTCCCGCGGGGCAGTGGATGCTGCTCGACCTCTACGCGACGGACCACGGCTCGCACTGGGAGGTGCCGGGCCGCTTCGATCCGGAGCGGTTCCGGTCGCCGGTCGACCGCAACGGCTTCATCGCCCAGGGCGGCGGGCACTACGGAGGCGACCACCGGTGCCCGGGCGAGCCGGCGACCGTCGACCTGCTGTCCGCGGCGCTGGAGCTCCTGGCCGCGGGGCACCCGTACGACGTCGAGGACGGGCAGGATCTGCGCGTGAGCCTGCAGAGCTTCCCGACCGGGCCGGAGGACGGCTTCGTGGTGAGGTTCCGCTAGGGGCGGGCGGGCTCGGCTCGCGGCCTCGGCGGGCGGCCTCGGTCGGCGGCCTCCGCGGGGGCGGTCCTCCTCCACAGGCCGCGGTTCCGCGCGCTCTCCCCGGATCCGCTCGGGCACTCCCCGCCCGCCTCGCCCGACGAGCACGCTCGGGGGATGCAGAAGCCGAGTCAGTCCTCCGGAGCGTCGAGCTCCTCGAGCGCCCGCAGCGCCTCGCGGGCGCGCTCGAGCCGATCGGCCTCGGGCTCGTCCCACCATGCCGGTCCGCGCTCGCCCAGCCCGTGCTTGGCGAGCCCGACCCTCCTGCGCGCCAGCGCCTCCGCCTCCGCGTCCTCGTGCATCCTGGCCGAGCGCACTCCCGAGCGCCCGCGCCCGAGGTGCGAGGTGAGGACGGCGACCACGTCCTCCGGCAGCGAGGGGTCGGTGCGCCGCCATCGGCGGCCCTTCACCACGAGCCAGCGCTCGTCGTCCTCGTCGCTCACCCCGTCACCGCCGCCTCGGGTCGAGCCGGTCACCGGTGCTCGTGAGGTCCACCTGATCCGGCAGGAGGAGCGCCTCGATGCGCCCCGCGGCGGAGAGCCGCAGCAGGTCGTCGACGAGGGCGCGCGAGCCGCCGATCAGCGTCGAGTCGAAGTCGACCTCGCTCGCGAGGTACCAGGCCCGGTCCTCCGGCCAGAGCGCGAGCGGAGTCTGCACGACGAGCCCGGAGGCGTCGGCGAAGCCCGCCGAGCGCGCCCACGCGGTGTCCTCGAGCACCCTGACGTCGAGCGAGAGCAGAGGCCCCTCCCGCCCCGGCAGCTCCACCGTCGCCGCGGCGGCGGTCTCGGGGTGCTCCCAGCCGGTCGGCCGGGTGTCGCTCATCCACTCGGGCAGCTCGTCCGAGGCGTCCGAGCGGGAGATCAGGACTCGCGACCCGCCGCTCAGCACGCCGAACCCCTCCCAGAACACGGCCAGGCAGTCCTCGGGAGCGCTCGTGTGCTCCGCGAGCACGGCGGCGACGGCCGCGAGCTCGTCGAGCGGGAGCACTCCGAGGCGGGGCTCCGCGTACTCGTCGGGATGCTCGCCGGTGAGCGAGTCCCACTGCGCGAGCGGATGCAGGAGCGTCCCCTCCCGCTCGGCGACCTCGCGCCACCGCCGGGGCGGGTCGTCGGAGGGGTGCAGGATCCGCACAACCGCCTCGAACAGCGGAGGGACGATCCCCTCGAAGCGCCCGAACGGTCCGAGAGCGCGCAGCATCGGGTCCGCCCGCGCGGCGTCCCGCTCGGCGCGCAGGGGCGCGTCCCGGGGTGTCGGCTCGACCATCGGCCCAGGCTAGCGCTGGACGGTCGCTCCGCTCAGGGCGGAGAGGGCCCGCTGCGGTCCCGTCTCGCGGGCGAGGGCCTCGGCGAGCGCCGTCAGCCGTTCCCGGGCGGGAGCGTCGAGTGCGAGCATCCGCCGCGCAGCCTCCGCGAGCTCTCCCCCGGAGGCCGCATTGGGGTCGAGCACGGCGGCGAACCCGGCGTCCTCGAGCGCGGCCGCCCCCGCGAACTGGTCCGTCGAGAACGGCAGGACGACGAGCGGCACGCCCGCGGTCATCGCCTCCGTGACGCTGTTGTTGCCGCCGTGGCTGACCGCGAGCGCGGCCCGGCGCAGGAGCGCGACCTGCGGCAGGAAGCCGCGGACCAGCCAGCCCTCGGGGACCTCGCCCAGGGCCGAGCGCTCGGTCGCGCCGGAGGCGAGAGCCACGCGGACGGGCCTGCCCCCGACCTCGATACCGGCCAGGGCCTCGACGACCCGGGCGAGCACGTCGTCGCGCACCGAGAGGAAGCTGCCGAAGCTCACGTAGACGACCGGATCCTCGGACGCGGCGAGCCACTCCTCGACCTCCCCGTCATCGGGCTCCTCGCGGACGGCGGAGCCGAGGAACGCGTGCGGCGGCAGCTGAGCGGTGCGGGCCGAGTCGTGGAGCTCGCCCGGGTAGTTGAGCAGCAGGACGTCGCCGCTCTCGGCGAAGGCGTCGGCGCTGGGCGCCGCCCCGGGGTCGAGGGTGGTGAGGGCTGCGTTCCACTCCGCGGTGAAGGAGTCGCGCACACGCTCGCAGAGGGCGCGGAGCGCATCGAGGTCGTCCGGCTCCGGAGCGAAGGCGTCCGGCCAGACCGGGGGGAAGCCGTAGACCTCGCCGGGCACCGTGAGCGCGCTGGGGTGGCCGAGCACGACGTCGCCGTAGGGCACGCGGAGTGCCTTCAGCGCCACGCGCGCGGTGAAGGCGAGGTGGTCGACCACGATCGCGTCGGGCTGCACCTCGTCGAGGATCACGCGCAGGCGCGCGGCGACGCCGGACGGATCCCAGAGCAGGTCGGTGAGCCGTTCCCGCGCCTGGTAGGCGAGGGTCGGGACCATCCCGCGCCGGGTGGCGTCGAAGAAGCCGCGGAGGGACGCGCCCTCGTCGGGCGCCTGCTCCTCCGCGCGGATCGTGCCCGGGTTGGAGCCGCGCCCCAGCCGGAGCGCGATGTGCTCGAATCCGAAGCCGTCCACGATGGAGCGCGTCGCGTCGCCGGTGGCCACGACGACGCGCTCGCCCGCCTCCTGCCACGCCGTGCCGAGGGTCGCCAGCGGCAGCAGGTGCGACGCGTAGTCGGGGCTGATGATCAGCAGGGTCACGAGGCCCCCAGCACGAGCGGCGAGCGGAGAGGACGCTCCTGGTCCGCGGTCGCGTGCGCGTAGACGCCCGAGAGGGCATGAGCCATGGCCTGCACCGTGTAGCGCTCGGCGACCATCGCGTGCCCGCGGGCCGCGGCGTGCTGGCCGAGAGGCCCTCCTGCGAGATCGAGTGCGGCGGCGGCGCCGGCGGCGAGTGCCGCGGGGTCGGCGGTGTCGACCAGGAAGCCGGTCTCCCCCTCCTCGACGTAGGTCGCGGGCCCGCCTGTCGCCGGAGCGACGACGACCAGTCCTGCGGAGAGCGCCTCGAGGAGGGCGATGCCGAACTCCTCCTTGACGCTCGCGCAGACGTAGGCGCCTCCCGGAGCAGAGAGCCCCGGTCGGCCGTGCCGGATCGAGCCGAGCCAGCGGGCCACGGTCCCGTTCGGGCGGTGGCCGGCCAGGAGCAGCCCGTCGGACGCGACGGCGCGGATGCGGTCGAGCTGCTCGCGCTCGTCGGGACTCGGGTCGGCGAGGTCGCCGCCGACCAGGAGCAGGTTGGCGCGCTCCCGGAGCGAGGGGTCGGACGCCCAGGCCTCGGCGAGCGCCGCCATCCCCTTCACCCGGTGCAGGCGGCCCACGCTGAGCAGCAGCGGGAGGCCGCGGCGGTGCTCGGGCAGCTCCTCCAGCAGGAGGTCGAGCGAGGCCAGGTCCCCGCCCTCGTCCAGCGCGACCGGCTCACCGGCGGCGGAGGCCCGTGCGGCCGCCTCGCCGCGTTCGACCAGGCCGACGTCGATCCCCTCCGGGACGATCGTGTGCCGCTCCGGGTGCGCGGTGATGTCGACGCCGATCAGCTCGCGGATGGTCGCCGCCAGCTCCTCCCGCGGGAAGAGGACGGTGTGCGCGGCGTCGGCGGCCAGGCGCTGCACCAGGCGCACGCGGAACCAGAAGTGCTCGGCGGCGTCGCGCTCACCGAAGTCCGCGCGGGTGAGGGCGCCGGAGGCGTCCAGGCCCGCGATCAGGGCGTGCGGGTCCGGAGCGAGGGTGAACACGACGGGGATCTCGAGCTCCCGGGCGACCGCGGCCGCCGCGAGGGCTCCCACGTCCGCCATGCGCAGGTGCAGCACGTCGACCCGGCCGGCCGCGCGCAGGATCCGGCGGATGCCGCGCTCGGCGGCGATGCGACGGCTCCACGCCTGAGGCATGGCCACGGGCGGCCCCACGAACGGGACCGGAGCGAAGCCGTGGCCGGAGTCGGGCAGCTCGCCGAGCGCGCGCTCGGCCTCGGCCGGAGTCCCGCGCGAGAGCGTGAGCACCCGGTCGATGCCCTCCTGCTCGACGAGCGAGTCGCCCAGGCGCACCAGCAGGGTCGCGATGCCGCCGTTGTCGCCCGCGCCCACCCGCGTCAGGGTGCCGTCGATGTCGGCGTGGACGAAGAGCTGCGCGACCGTCGGCCCGGCCTCCACGGCCGGTGCGGGGGCGAGGTCGCCGAGGGCGAGCCGGGCGAGGGGCCCGATCGGCGCCGCCTCCTCGGCCAGGCCGGTGAGCAGGAGCTCGGCGTCGTCGGAGCCGCGCTCGCCGAGCGCGTCCGTCGCGGCGGCCCGCGCCTCCAGCCCCTCCGCGCGATCGGCGGCCACGTGCAGGAGGGTGCGCTCGGCGATCGCGCCGGGCACGAGGCCCAGGGTCTCGACGAGCCGCGCCCGGGCCGCCGCTTCGCGCTCGCCGAGCAGCGCGCCCTCGAGCGCGACGGCGACGAGGTCGGGGGTCGAGGAGGCCCAGAGCAGGACGGTGCGCTGCGCGAGCATGCCGGAGAAGCCGCCGTCGCGGACCAGGCGCAGCAGCGGCCCGAGCGCGGCGGGGCGGGGCAGGCGCCCGCCGAAGGCCCAGGCGGCGTGCTCGCGGAGGTACGGGCGCTCGTCCTCGAGCAGCATCAGCAGCGCGAGGTCGGCCTCCTCGTCGAAGACCTGCGCGAGCGAGTGCACGGCCGCGATCGCGGTGAGCTGGTCCGAGGGGTCCAGGGCTGCGCGGGTGAGCAGGCGCACCGCGCGGCCGCCGCCGTCGCTCACCGCGGCGACCGTCAGCTCGTCCGCCATCCGGACGGCCTCGAGCAGAGTGGGAGCGGCGCGCACGGCGTCGAGAGCGGTCTGCGTGGCCATGGTTCACCTGGTCTGTCGGAGCGGAGAGTACGACGGAGCGCGACTCCCGACCGCTGGAGCGGCCCAGGAGGAGCGGACCGGTACCGAGCATGCCGCGTGGGCGGCTGGGATTTCGCCACTTGCGTCGGATCTCCTCCCGCGGTACGGCCTCCTGTCAAGGGGGTGATGGCCGCAGTTCGTTTGCGCAACGCGCGAGGATCCTCAGCCGCGGGTCCACTCCAGGAGCCGCTCGACCGGCCAGGTGGTCACGATCCGCTCCTCCGGGACGCCGAGCCGCTCCGCCCGCTCCGCCCCGTAGTCGAGCAGGCCCAGCTGACCCGGAGCATGCGCGTCGCTGTCGATCGAGAACAGGCAGCCCTCCTCGAGCGCGAGCCCGATCAGCTCCTCCGGCGGGTCCTCGCGCTCGGGGCGGGCGTTGATCTCGACCGCGGTGCAGTGGTCGGCGCACGCGCGGAACACGGCCCGGGCGTCGAAGGTCGACGGCGGGCGGGTGCCGCGCTCGCCCGACACCAGCCGCCCTGTGACGTGGCCGAGGACGTCGGTCCGCGGATCCGAGGCCGCCGCGACCAGCCGGGCGGTCATCTCGCGGGAGGGCAGCCGCAGCTTCGAGTGGGCGCTCGCGACGACCACGTCGAGGCGTTCCAGCAGCTCGTCCGTCTGGTCGAGCGCGCCGTCCTCGAGGACGTCCACCTCGATCCCGCTGAGCAGGCGCAGGGGCCCGGTGTCGAGGCCCGCGAGATGGGCCAGCTGCTGCTCCAGCCGCTCCGCGCTGAGACCGTGGGCGACACGGAGCCGCGGCGAGTGGTCGGTGAGCGCCAGGTACTCGTGGCCGAGCGCGCGGGCCGCGTCCACCATCGCGAGGACGGGCGTCGCCCCGTCGGACCACTCGCTGTGGCTGTGGAGGTCGCCGCGCAGCCGTCCCCGCAGCGCGCTCGCGGGCGGAGGAGCCGAGCCGCGCAGCTCCGCGAGGTAGTCGGGCACCCGGCCCGACCGCGCCTGCTCGATCACCGTGAAGGTCGTGTCGCCGATCCCGGAGGCCCGCCGCACGAGGGCGAGGTCGTCCCGCTCGGCGGACGCCATCCCCTCCAGCACCGCGGCCGCGCGGCGGAACGCCTTCGCCCGGTAGCGGGAGGCCCGCTCCCGCTCGAGCAGTGCTGCGATCTCCTCGAGTGCCGCGATCGGGTCCATGCGCCCGGTCTACCACGGCGCCCGCCGCGGCCTCACCCCCTCGACGGCGGCCTCGGCTCCGGCCCCCGGCCTCATCCCGCCTCGGCCCCGCCCCGGTCCCGGCCGCTCGACGCTGGGAACCGGCCGAGCCCCGTTGCCGGCCGCAGCGATCGAGATATATCGTGACTCTCGTCCACTCGCGATGTATCGCGTTTCAGATAGGCACCCCGGTGCAGGAGGAGGAGCTCATGTCCCTCGAGAAATGGCTCGTACAGGCCGGCGAGACGAAGGTCATCGACCTCGACGTCGTCCGCTCGGTCAAGGTCGCCCTCGTCGGCGGCCAGATCGACGTCATCGCCCACGACGAGCCGACCGCTCGCGTGGAGGTCCACAGCGTCGACGGTCGCCCGCTCAAGGTCTCGATGGACGGCGACCGCCTCGAGATCGACCACGTCCAGCTCCGCTGGGACACCATCGTCGATGTCGTGAAGGGTCTCGGCCGCCGCGGCGACCGCGCCGACATCAGCCTCCTCGTCCCCCGCGGCGTCGACCTCAAGTTCGACACCGTCTCGGCCGACGGCCTGGTCTCGGGTCTCCACAGCGACGCCCGCGTCTCGACGGTCGGCGGCGACATCGTCGTCGACGGCCTGCACGGCGACATCGAGGTGAACACCGTCCACGGCGAGCTCTCGGTCCGCAGCCACACCGGCCGCGTCACCGCGCGCACCGTCTCCGGCGACGTCACCGCGACCGGCGAGCTCACCCGCTTCACCGTCGACGGCGTCTCGGGCAGCGTGTTCGTCGACGCCGAGGGCACCCCCGACCGGATCCAGGCCAACACCGTCAGCGGCGACCTCACGATCCGCGTCGACGAGGGCCTCGGCGCCCGCTACCGCATCAACACCGTCTCGGGCACGCTCCAGCTCGACGGCTCCGTCGTCAAGGGCACCTTCGGCCGGGGCTTCACCTCGACCACGGGCTCGCTCGACTCGAAGTGGGTCGACGTCGCCGCCAACTCCGTCTCGGGAGACGTGGTCGTCGTCCGCCGGTCCGTCGCCGCGTCCTCCGCCTCGGTGGGCGAGGGCTGGGGCTCCCCCGGCGCCGGCCCCGCCGACGGCCGCCGCCCGATGGACGGGAGCTCGCTGTGAGCCCCGTCTTCGCGCACGGCCGCCTGCGCCTCTACCTGCTCAACCTCCTCGCCGAGTCGCCGCGTCACGGCTACGAGCTGATCCAGGCGCTCAGCGAGCGCTTCGGCGGCACCTACGCGCCCAGCGCCGGCACGGTCTACCCGCGCCTCGCGAAGCTCGAGGAGGAGGGACTCGTCACGAAGGAGGCCGACGGCCGCAAGACCGTCTACTCCATCACCGACGCCGGCCGCGCCGAGCTCGCGAACCGCGCGACCGACCTGGGCGACATCGAGGAGGAGCTCACCGACTCCGTCCGCCGGCTCGCCGACGAGGTCCGCCTCGGCGTCGCGGAGGCGATGAAGAGCCTCCGCGCCGACCTGGCCAGCGCCGCCCGCGACTCGCGGGAGCCCGGACGCCGACCGGAGCACTCCGCCGAGGAGCCGCGCCCGCAGGACACGTCCGGCACCCCCTCCGAGCAGCCCGCGCCGGAGCAGACCGCGCCGGTTTCGCCCGACGCGCGCACCGCCTCGCGGATCGCCCTGCGCGACGCCGAGGTGCTGCTCACCGAGTTCCGCGACGAGCTGCGCGCGGAGCTGCGCACCGCCGCCTCCTCGGGATCCGTGACGACCGCGAGCGTCGACGCCCTGCGCGCCGCGCTCGACGAGGCCCGCGCCTCGGTCCGCTCCACCCTGGACTGAGCCCGGACACCTCACCGCCGGGAGGGCGGGGATCCCGCCCGGGGTCCCCGCCCTCCCGGCGCTACTGCCGCCCGACCGCCAGCGCCTCCTCCTCCACGTCGAGGAACGCCAGAGCGCTCACCACCGCCGGCTCCTGGTACCGCCCCTCGGAGCGGGCGCGGAGCACCGCCTCCCGCTCGGCCGCGATCATCACGCGCCGGAGCCGGTTGTAGGCCTGCGGGAGCGGCTCCACACCCTCGCCCTCCGGCGGGTTCTCCAGGGCGTCGGCGAGGAACGTCGCGTTCCGCCGCAGCCGGTCGAGAACGCGGTCCTCCACTCCGTCCTGCGGCTCCGCGTCGAGCCGGGCGAGCCCGGCGGCCTGCGCCTCGGCGAGCAGCATCTGCTTCTCGACGTGCTCCTGCATCTCGTTCGGGGCCGGCAGCTTCAGGGCGCGGACGAGCCGCGGGAGCGCGAGCCCCTCGACGAGCGTCCCCGCCACCACGATGAAGGCGAGGAACTGCAGGAACGCGCGCTGCGGCGTCTCCGCGGGCAGGAGGAACGCGGCGGCGAGGGTGACCACGCCGCGGATGCCCGCGAACGACACCCCGATCGCGGTCGGCCAGGTCCACCCGCGCTGCTGCAGCCGGCGCGGACCGTGCCGGAACAGCAGCGTCGTCATGCACATCCAGGCCACGCGGCTCCCGACCAGCGCCGCGAGCACGGCCGCGCCGATGCCGACCGTCTGCCAGACCCCGATGCCCGAGTCGGCCGTCGCCTCCACCACCGACGACAGGCTCAGCCCGATGAAGAGGAACACCGCGTTCTCGAGCAGGAACTGGATCGTCCGCCAGTTGAGCGACTCCGCGATCCGCGCCTGCGCGGACTGGATGACCGGCGCCCGGTAGCCCAGGTAGAGCCCCGCGACCACGACCGCCAGCACCCCGGAGCCGTGCAGCAGCTGCGCCGGGATGAACGCGACGTAGGGCGTCACCAGCGAGAGGCTCGTGTCCAGGACGGACGACTGCACCTGCTTGCGCACGAACCCGAGCAGCACGGCGATGCCGATCCCGACCCCGCCGCCCACCGCCACGGCCAGCACGAAGTCGAGCGCGATGCGCCCGGGAGTGACCGTGCTGACGATCGCCAGGAGGGAGGCGTTCAGCGCCACCAGCGCGGTCGCGTCGTTGAGGAGGCTCTCGCCCTCGAGCACCGTGAGCATGCGCCGCGGCAGGCGGAGCCGCCCCGCGATCGCCGTGACCGCCACCGCGTCCGTGGGCGCCACGATCGCGCCGAACGCGAGGGCCGCGGCGACCGTGATCGCCGGGACGACCATCCAGGCCACCGCGCCGACCACCGCGACCGTGAAGACGACGAGCCCGACCGACAGCAGGAGGATGCTGTCGCCGCGAGCGCGGACGTCGAGGACGGAGGTGCGGATCGCCGCCGCGTAGAGCAGCGGCGGCAGGATCCCGAACAGCACCACGTCCGGCTCGACCACCACCTCCGGGATCCCGGGGACGAAGGAGGCGAGAGCCCCGACGGCGACGAGCGCCACGGGAGCGGACCAGTTCACCCGCCCCGACAGCCCGGTGACCAGGACGGTCACCACCACGAACGAGACGATCCAGACGATCGCGACGACGGGCTCCTCCATCGCGTCACTCCTCCCGGGCGTCCGCGCGCCACGGCCCCATTGTGGCCGCCCGGAGAGCAGCCCGGACAGCCGCCGGGAGGGTGCGGCTAGCGGCCGGCCTCGTGGATGTCGCGCGCCTTGGTGACCTTCGCCGGGTCCACCGGGTTCATGCCGAGGACGATCTTGCCGCGCGAGTGGCGCTTCTCGAGGTCGTCGAAGGCGTCCTGCACCTGGTCGAAGGGGTAGAAGCCCGAGACGAGCACCCGCAGCTTCTGCTCGCCGACGAGGCCGACCAGCTCGCCGAGGATCTCGGTGTCGCGCTGGGCGGTCTCGGCGTCGGGCCAGACGGCGCGCAGCTCGATCTCCTTGCGGTCGTCGCTGGAGTGGAAGCGGCCCGCCGCGATGCCGAGCTCGTCGGCGAGGGCGTCGTTCTCCCCGCCGAAGTTGTCGAGGAACACCGTGACCCCGCCGGGCGCCGCGGCCCGGATGCGGTCGGCGATCCCGTCGCCGTAGACCACCGGCTTCACGCCGATCTGGCGGAGGTAGTCGAAGTTGCGCTCGCCGCAGGTGCCGATCACCGTCGCGCCGCGGAGCTTCGCCAGCTGGATCTCGAGACTGCCGACTCCTCCGGCCGCCGCGGAGACGAGGACGGTGTCGTCGGGTCCCACATGCGTGGCCTCCAGCGCGCGCCACGCGGTCACTCCGGCGAGGAACAGCGCGCCGCCGACCTCCCAGCTCACGGAGGCGGGCTTGGCGACGAGGTTGCGGCGCGGCACCACGACGTGGGTCGCGTGGGAGCCGACGAGCGCGTGGCCGACCACGTCGCTGCGGAGCTTGATGTCGGTGACGCCCTCACCGAGGGCGACGACGACGCCCGAGAAGTCGGTGCCCTGGCGCATCGGGAAGGCCGCGGAGTGGTCGGAGTCGAACTGGCCCTGCCGGATGAACGCCTCCATGTGGTTCACCCCGGCGGAGAGCACCTCGACCAGCACCTCGCCCGCCCCGGGCTTCGGCCGCTCGACCTCGACGATCTCGAGGACGTCCGCGTCGCCGAAACGGCTGTACTGGACGACGCGGGCGGCGGTGGGGCTCAGACGGGACATGCGCTCATCATCCGCCCCCGCCGCCCGAAGCCCCCGGCCCCCGAACGGGGGCGTGCGACTCAGGAGGGGTCGCTCGGGCAGTACAGCTGGGTGCGCGGACCGGAGCGGTCGATGACGTGCTCGGACATCGGCCGGCCGCAGAGCGGGCATGCCTGCCCCGCGGGCGCCTCCTGCTCGGGCTGGTCGTACGGGCCGAGCGGCGGCGGGCCGATCCAGGGGAACAGCCGCGCGTTGAAGCGCTGGTAGAGGGAGCCGGTCTTCTTCCGCGTCATATCCTTAGTGTACTAACCATCAGGGCACGATGAGAGGATGACGCCGTGGAAACCGACCCGCTCGCCCTCCAGAACCAGGTCTGCTTCTCCCTCGCCGTCGCGGCGCGCACCGTCATCGGGCTGTACCGCCCCGTGCTCGAGCCGCTCGGGCTCACGCACCCGCAGTACCTCGTGATGCTCGCGCTCTGGGAGCGGAGCCCCCGCTCGCTCGCCGACCTCGGCTCCGCGCTCCGCCTCGAGCCGGCCACGCTCAGCCCGCTCGTGAAGCGCCTGGAGGCGAGCGGCCACGTCACGCGCGCCCGGAGCAGCGACGACGAGCGCCGCCTCGACGTCGCGCTGACCCCCTCCGGAGCGGCCCTCCGCGAGCAGGCCCTGCAGGTTCCTCCGCAGATCGTGGAGCGGCTCGACGTCCCCCTCGAGGAGCTCACCGCGCTCCGCGACAGCCTCACCGGCCTGATCGGAGCCGCGACCCGCGACGGCCGCTGACCCCCCGCTCGGGGCGCCGGCCGCGAGGACGCCGGCCGTCGCTCCCCGCCGCACCGGGAAACTCCCGGTCACAGCGCGGGATCAGCCTCCGCTCGGCCCGCTCCCGGCCGTCTTGACTGCCCCCTCGCACGGAGTAGTGTCATCGCTCGTGACACACGAGGGCCCCCCGTCCGCCGCGGACGGATCATCGGCCGACGCGACCGAGCTGCGCACCGCCAAGCACTTCTTCATCGGCGAGCCGCTCCCCAGCGACAAGCTCGAGGGACAGCTGCTGCAGAAGCGGCTCGCGCTCCCCATCTTCGCCAGCGACCCGCTCTCCTCCGTGGCCTACGCGCCGCAGGAGCTGCTGATGATCCTGCTGCTCGGCGGACTCTCCTTCCTCACCTTCGCCCCCTGGGTGGCCGCGTGCGTGGTCGTCCTCCTCGTCGTGGTGGTGCTGAGCTACCGCCAGCTGATCCGGGCGTACCCGTCCGGCGGCGGCGACTACGAGGTCGCCCGCACCAACCTGGGCGAGACGGCGGGCCTCACGGTCGCCGCCGCCCTCCTCGTCGACTACGTGCTCACCGTGGCCGTGTCGGTCGCCTCCGGAGTGGACAACATCATCTCCGCGGTGCCCGAGCTGGCGCCGCTGCGGGTCGAGCTGGCCATCCTCTTCGTGGTGCTGCTGGCGGCCGTGAACCTCCGCGGCGTCTCGGAGTCGAGCCGCGCCTTCGCCGTCCCGACGTACCTCTTCGTCGCGAGCGTCTTCGTGATGGTCGTCGTCGGCCTGGTCCGCACCGCCTTCGGCGACACCCCGGTCGCGGAGTCGGCGGGCTTCACCGTGCAGGGCGAGCAGCTCACGCAGGCGGCCGTCGTCCTCCTGCTGCTGCGCTCCTTCGCGAGCGGCTGCGCGGCGCTCACGGGCGTCGAGGCCATCTCGAACGGCGTGCCCGCGTTCCGCGCCCCGAAGGTCAAGAACGCCCAGCGCACCCTCGTCGCGATGGGCACGATCGCGATCGTGCTCTTCGTCGGCCTGACCGCCCTCGCCCTGCTCTCGAACGTGCACTACGCCGAGAACGCCTGCCACCTGGTGGGCTTCGCCGACTGCGCCACGACCCCGCAGCGCTCCGTGATCGCGCAGGTCGCCGCCGCCACGTTCGGCAACAACACGATCCTGTTCTTCATCATCCAGGCCGCGACCGCCGCCGTCCTGCTCCTCGCGGCGAACACCGCGTTCAACGGCTTCCCGCTGCTGGGCTCCGTGCTGGCCCGCGACGGCTACGCGCCCAAGTCGCTGAACACCCGCGGCGACCGCCTCATCTACTCCAACGGAGTGATCATCCTGGCGCTCGTCGCCGCGATCATCCTGCTCGTCTACCAGGCCTCGCTCACGAGCCTCGTGCAGCTGTACATCATCGGCGTCTTCGTCTCGTTCACGCTCGGGCAGTCGGGCATGGTCAAGCACTGGGTGCGGATGATCCGCAACGGCGAGGGCTCGCGCACCGTCTACACGAGCCTGGCCATCAACCTGTTCGGCGCGACGCTGACGTTCGCGGTGCTCGTCGTCGTCACGATCACGAAGTTCACCCACGGCGCCTGGCTCGTCTACCTGGTGATGCCGATCCTCGGCGTCCTGATGGCCGGCGTCTACCGCTATTACCGCGACGTCGAGAAGGAGATCGAGGTCGACCCGACCACGACCTTCGGCGCCAACGGCGACCACGCGATCGTGCTGGTGGGCCGGATGAACAAGCCCACGCTGAAGGCGCTCGACTACGCCATCGCGGCGCGGCACGAGACGCTGGAGGCGGTGCATTCCTCCATCGACGACGCGCAGACCGCACAGCTGAAGGCCGACTGGGCGCAGATGGACATCGAGGTGCCGCTGCGCTGCGTGGCCTCTCCCTATCGCGACATCTCGTACCCGCTGATCAAGTACATCAAGGCCCACCGCCTCGAGCACGGCTCCGAGATCACGACGGTCTACATGCCGCAGTACATCGTCGGGCACTGGTGGGAGGCGTTCCTCCACAACCACAAGTCGCGGCGGATCCGCCAGAAGCTCCTGCTGGTGCACGGAGTGACGGTGGCGCTGGTGCCGTGGCTGCTCGACTCGTCCGAGCTCATCTACGGGCGCCGCTCCCGGCCGATCCCCGGCCAGACGCGCCGCGGCGAGCCGGTGCGCCCGGTGACCCGCCGCCCGATCCCGCCCGCGTCCTCGCTCCCCCAGGGAGCCGCCGGCGAGGGCGCTCCGCGCATCCCGCAGCGCCCGGCCGCGCAGAACCGGCCGCGCTCGAAGCGGCGCTGAGGCGGCGGGAGCTCCCGGCCGGCGGCGGCCCGGAAACGGGTAGAGGGCCCGCGGCGTGTGCCGCGAGCCCCCGATTTCCCCTTAGTGCCTTCCCCCGAAGGCGGCCCGCCCCAACGGGCCGTGTCCGACGCTATCGGTGGGCTATGCACCGGCGCATCCTCCTCGCGACGGATGCCCGTGCTCCCTTCAGGCGACAGGCTCGTCCTCCGCCGTCTCAGACGACGGCCCCGCGCACCCCTCGGCCGGTGAGCCACCAGACCGCCGCGACGGCGACCGCGGCCGCCGCGCCGCCGCCCACGAGCAGGATCGCCGCCCGCACCACGTGCGCCCGGTAGGCGGCGTCGAGCGGATCGATGCCCGCCCCCGCCAGCACGATCCCGGCGGGAACCACCGCGGCCGCGAGCACCACGGCCGCGGCCGCGATGCGCACCGGCTGCCGGCCGTCGGAGCGGAGCTTCCGGGGACGGCGACCGACGTACCAGACCACCGCGCCGATCCCGAGCCCGAGCAGCCCGAGCACACCGCTCGCGTACTGCGCCCACCGGAAGCCGGGGAAGGGCCCGAGCTCCTGTTGCAGCAGCGGGATCGCCGAGACGAAGAGGCCGCCCCGGTGGGTGAAGCCGTCCCACATCACGTGGCTGGCGGCTCCGATGGCGATGCCGGCGGCCGCGAAGACGAGCACGCGGATCCACGCGGCGGCCCCGCGGGGCGGCGAGCGCCGGGGACGCAGGCGCGAGCGGACCAGCGCGGGCGCGAGGTCGCGCCAGGCCGGAGCGACGACCGCGCTCCACAGCGCGAGGCCGAGCATCCCGAGCAGCAGGTCGACGGTGACGACGCCGAGGAGGGAGTGGGTGGACTCGCGGGCGACGGCGATCGGGAGGTACATGCCGATGTCCGGGACCATCGCGCCGATGGCCACGGCCGCGGCGGGGATCCGGCCGTTCGAGAACGCGAGCGCGACGACGGCGTGGCTCGGCGTGAAGGGCATGACACGCACGCTATCCCGGCGACGCGACCGGCGAGTGTCCGCGTCGCGAAGCGCGCGTCACCGATCGCGGTCCGGCTCCTGCGCTCCACTCCGGCGCTTCGGCCTCCCGGGGCCGGCGGTCAGTCCGAGGAACGTGATCCCCAGGACGAGGAACACCGGCCAGACCGGATTCCCGAGGACCGCGAAGACCGCTCCCGCCGCGAGGAACAGCGGACCAGTGACCGCGTTCCAGCGCCGGGACGCCTCCTCCGACGACATCCGACCCGAACCCTTCCCGTCCTGTGCGCGCACCATCCCTCCACGCTAGATCGCCTCCGCGGGGCCCGCCTCCCCCGTCCGGCGGAGCCGCGCGCTCGGGGAGCTCCGAGCGCGGCGACCGTAGAATCGTCCGGAAGTCCGGCCCTCCGGGCCCAGCGGCGACGGATCGGAGCGGGTGTGCGGAAGGCGTTCGCGATCCTCCGCCTGGCCCTCGCCGGGCTGGGCGCGGTCGGACTCGTCGGCGACTTCTTCTACACCCTGGGCTTCCGCGCGTTCCAGATCGACAACTTCTTCGCCTACTTCACGACGCAGTCGAACATGGCCGGGGTCGTGGTGCTGGGCCTGTCCGGCCTGGTCGCCCTTGCGCGCGAGCGGGAGCCGCGCTGGCTCAGCACGGTGCGGGCGCTCGTGCTCACCTACATGGTCGTGTCGGGGGTCGTCTTCGGGCTGATCGCGGTGGAGGCCAACAACCGCGGCGTGCGGGTCGACGTGCCCTGGTCGAGCGCGCTCCTGCACTTCGTGATCCCGACGCTCGCGATCCTCGACTGGATCCTCGGACCCGGCCGCCGCCCGGTCGCCTGGCGCGGGGCGCTGACCGTGCTCGGCTTCCCGATCGTCTGGGGCGTCATCACCCTGGTCCGCGGGGCCCTCATCGGCTGGTACCCGTACTTCTTCCTCGACCCCGGCCAGGTCGACGGACCCGTGATGTTCGTGCTCTACGACGTGATCGTGCTGAGCCTGATCTCCGGCATCGCCGCGTTCGTCCTCGCGCTCAGCCGGGTGCGGCCGCTCGGGGCGGCGCACGCGTCGGAGTGGCGGGGGCCGCTGGCGCGGCTCCGCGAGCTCGTCAGCCGGGGACGACGGCGAACGGCTCGAGCGCCGTCTGCGCGAGGGTGACCAGCTCGTCGTCGCTGAGGTCCTGCAGCGAGAGGGCCTGATCCGCTCCGACCAGCCCGACGAGCACCGCCTCGCCGGTCGACGGCTGAAGATTGAGCCACTCGGTGATGCCCGCCTCGGAGCCGACGAGCGACCAGCGCGCGGGGGCGCCGGCGTCCCAGAACGCCTCGTCGAAGCGCAGCCACAGCGTCTCGACGACGCCGGAGCCGAGGGCCGCGACGGCCGCGCGCTGCGCGAACGGGAGCGGCGGGTCGAAGGCGATCGCGTCCGTCTGGAGCACCCCGATCGGCACGGTGACCAGCACCCGGTCGGCTGTGAACGACTCGCCGGTGCCCAGGCGGATGCTGACGCCGGTCTCCGTGTAGCCGATGCCGCTCACCACGGCGCGCAGCGAGACCTCGACGTCGGCGAGCAAGGTGTCGACCAGGGGCGCGAGCCCGTCGGTCAGCAGCGCGTCGCCGGAGTCGTCGCTCAGCTCCTCCGCGGTCGTGGCGGCGGAGGCGTCTCCCAGTCCGTACCAGGAGGAGAGCTCCTCGGGAGCGGCGCCGGTGCGCAGTGCGGTCGTCCCGGCGAGGTGCGCCGCCACGCGGGCGGCGTCGCCGTCGCCGGAGCCCGGCTCGGCCTCGGCGGGGTCGGGCGCTCCGGAGCCGGCGAACGACTCGGCGAGCGCCAGGTCCTCCGGCTGCTCCGCTCCCCACTCGAGAGCACGGGTCAGGGCGTCGGCGCCCGTGGTGCCGGTGTCGAGGGCCGCGCCGCCGGCGTCGCTCGAGCGGACGTCGGCGAGGTCGACCGCGGTCGTGACGACGCCCGCGTCCGCGATGCTCTCGCGCAGGGCGGCTCCCGCGCCGGTGAGGGCCCAGGCTCCGGTCTCGATGGCGATCGGCCAGCCGTCCGGAGTCGCGGTGGCGATGCGGCCGCCGGTGCGCTCGCGCGCCTCGACCACGGTGACGTCGAAGCCCGCGTCGGACAGGCGCCGCGCGGCGACCGCTCCGGCGAGACCGGCCCCGACGATCGCGATCCGCTCGCCCTCGTCGGCGACGGCGCTGATCTCGGCGGCCGCGCGGACCCCGGAGCTCCAGGCGCCCTGGAGCGTGCCGGGCGCCTCCGTGTCGGTGGCCTCGCCCGCGAGGAAGACGCGGTCGAGGACCGCGGTGCCCAGGTCGGTGCGGTGCTGCGGCGTCGCGCCGACGGGCAGGTAGGAGACGGAGCCGAGCGCGTACGGATCCTCGGCCCAGGCGGAGCGCACGAAGGCGGCCGGCGCGGGGACGGCGGTGGTGCTCGGCGTGGGCACGGGGGCCTTCGTGACCGAGCGGGTCGGCGTCGGACGCGACGGCGTGCAGCCCGCGAGGGCCAGGAGCCCGACTCCCGTGGCGGCTCCCGAGAGGAAGAGGCGGCGTCCGATCGTCATCCCGGACATCCTACGTTCTCGGCGTTCGGCCGGGGCGGCGCGGGCGGCGTGGTGCTGACGCCACCCTGGCACGCGGCCCGCTTCGAGGTGCGGGGTGACGGCGGAACGGCGAGCGGATAGCGTCGGGGCAGCGCGGACCGGGCCGCGGCGACGGGGGACGCGGCATGGACACGATACGGACGCGGACCGCGACGACGACGACCGGGGCCCCTCCCCGCAGTCACCTCCATGCGGTGCTGCTCGGCGCACTGGGGATGATCGTGGCCCCGCTGCTCATCGTCCTCGCGACCACGGCCTGGTCCTCCCCCGGACCGGAGGAGTACGTCCGCATGGCGCTCGGCTCGGTGGTCGCGGCGTGCGTCTCGGTGGTCGGCGCCTGGTGGCTCGCCTTCGAGCGGCGCAGCGCCGGGGCACCCGGTCGCACCTGGTTCTGGGGAATCGCCTGCCTCGTCACGGTCAATGCGGTCTCGACCGTCGGAGCCGCCGCCGACCGCCTCACCGGCCTGATCACGGGCTGAGCGGGTGGACGTCCAGGCGCGGTCACCGCGCTCGCCTCACTCCTCGGCGACCGCCCCGATGGCCCCGAGTCCCGCCTCGAGCGAGCGGCAGCAGCATCGGCGCCGGTGATCGCCCCGACGAGACGACCGAGCGGCTCCGGCTGTTCCGTCCCGCCGAGAGCGATCTGGACGAGCTGTGGCGGCTGTACTCCGACGAGCGGATCGCGGCGGGCGACCCCCTCCTCCGACACGGCTCCGTCGAGCAGACCCGGGCGGTGCTCGCCCGCCGGACGGCGCAGTGGGAACGGGACGACCTCAGCAGCTGAGCCGTCCGGCTGCGGAGTCCCGAGGGCGGCGCGGACGGTGCGATCGGGATCGGCGGATGCACCCTCCTCACCGACACGGCCTGGAACGTCGCGTTCACCGTCCATCCGGACCACTGGGGCAGGGGGTACGCCCAGGAGGTCGCCTCCGCAGGGATCGCTCGGGCGCGGCGGCTCCGGCCGGAGCTCCCCGTGACCGCGGTCGTCGCGGAACGGAACGAGCGATCGCACCGCACGGTCGCTCGACTCGGTCTCGAACGGAGGTGGGCGGGCCCCGACGCGCACAGCCCTGACCCCGCGGCTCGCATCGTGCTCTACTCCGACCGCCTCCTCTCCGAGGACGAGATCGGCCGCCTCACGAGCTGAAGGCGCCGCGTGGCGCTGATCGCCGCAGGCAGCAGCGGAGCCGAGACGCCTGCGCGAGACCGGGACGTCACGTTCCGGTGCGCCTCCTGGCCCCATCTTTCTTCCCGGCGGGCGGCGCTGCGCACGAGTGGGTGGGTGGGCGGCGCGGCACTCGCGCCGACCCCTCTCGCGATCGCGCTCGGCTGGCGAGTCGGGGCAGGAAGGGCGCGGAGGTACTCGCCGGACCGGGCATCCGAAGCCGGTCGCCGCGAGGGGCATTAGCGTCGTCGGATGGCGAGCATCACGTACCCCGCACCCCTCCGCGTCGGAGGCCGGGTGGAGGTGCCCGCGCCCTCGATGGGAGTCCCCGCGCACCTGCACGACCGGCTGCAGGACGCCGCGCGCCGACTCGGCTCGGCGGGATACGACGTCCGGGTCCGGCCGCACGCCCTCCTCGGCGGACTCGCTCCGGCGTCCGCCGCGGATCGGGCGGCCGACCTGCACGACGCCTTCCGGAGCGGGGACGCGGTCCTTCCTCCGTGGGGCGGCGAGCTCGCCGTCGAGCTGCTGGAGAGGCTCGACTGGCACGCCCTCGCGGAGGCCCGGCCCTGGTTCGTCGGCTGGTCGGACGTCTCGACGCTGCTCCTGCCCCTGACGACGACGACCGGGCTCGCGACGATCCACGGCGCCAACCTGATGGACGAGCCGTGGGAGCTGCCGGTCGGGTTCCACCGCTGGACGGAGGTCGCCGGTCTCGAGCCCGGAGCCGCGTTCACGCAGCACGCCGCGCCGCGACGCCGGAGCCGTCCGTGGGGTGCGTGGGCGGACGAGCCGCTCGACCGCGATCGGGCCTACGAGGAGCCGACCCGCTGGCGCTCGCTCGACGGGGCAGCGGACGCGGCGATGTCCGGCCGCTTGATCGGCGGATGCCTCGAGACGGTGTCCCTGCTCGCGGGCACGCCCTACGGCGACGTGCCGGGCTTCGCTCGCCGGCACGCGCCGGAGGGGACTGTCGTCTACCTGGAGGCGGCCGGGTCCGACTCCGTCTCGGTGCTCCGGATGCTCACCTCCCTCCGCCTCGCGGGCTGGTTCGAGCAGGCGACCGGCGTCCTGATCGGCCGGACCGAGGGCGCGTCCCTGCCCGAGCTGAGCCAGGAGGACGCGGTGCAGCGCGCTCTCGGCGATCTCGGCGTGCCGGTGATCCTCGACGTCGACACCGGGCACCAGCCGCCGCAGATGCCCCTGGTCAACGGCGCGCTCGCCGAGATCGCGCTGAGCGGGCCGACGGCCTCGATCACGCAGCGGCTCGTGCCCTGACGGCGCGTGCGGAGAGATCCCGTCGAGCAGTGCCACCGCCTCGCGGCCCGGTCGTTGCCGCTCCCGGCCCTCCTCCGCCCGCCGAGCGCAAGGCCGAGCGGCGGGGAGGCGCCGAGTGGTAGACCTGGGGGCATGAGCAACGACATCCGCGCACTCGCCGAGGGCGAGAGCTACCTCGCCTTCTTCCAGGGTGGGCCGTTCGACGGCCAGACCGAGAACCGCGTCAGCACCGAGGGGGGCTACGAGAAGGAGGTCGACGTCTACGCCGCCGTCGACGGCCAGGAGACGCACCTCGTCTACAACGCCGTCTCCGCCAAGGAGGTCGGCGAGGCGGTCCACGTGACCTACTCGATCGACACGCCCGACTCCGACCCGATCGAGGACCCGGAGGACCGCGGCGGCGGATTCCAGTAGTCCGCACCACTCTTCGGATGCCGCTCCGGCGTCGCGCTCAGCGCGGCCGGGGCGGCATCCGCATGTGAGGACGCGCCACTCCGGGGACGACGCCTCCCGCCGCTCCTAGGATGATGGTTCCTCACTGTCTCGGCCGATTCAGGTCCGCGTTCCTCGGGAGCCGCCGTGTCCGATCCGCTGATCCGCCCGATGCCCCTCCGCGGCGACTCCGCCCGGTACTGGCTGCGGGCCCGCCACGCCGAGGCCGGGCCCGACCCCGCCTTCGCCGTCACCGGTCAGGAGGCCGCCGCCGAGGGCGTGCTCCTCCGGCGGATCTGGCACACGGCCGGCACGATCGACTTCCGCCCGAGCCCCCGCGCCGACCCGGGGTCGGTGGTGCTCCTGCTCCCGCTCGAGGGCGCGTTCACCGTCACCAGTCGGGAGGAGCGCGAGTTCGTCGGCCGCGGCACCCTCGCGGTGCTGCCCGCCCGATCGGGAGCGACGATCAGCACGAGCGCTCCCAGCTCCCGGCTCGTCCTGGTCGTGCGGCCCCCGGGCGACGCGGATCCGCCCGCCGGCCTCACCGTGGTCTCCTCCCCCGCGGCACCGGTGCTGGTCGCCGCCGCGAACGCGGTGCTCGACGCCGGGCTGCCCATGAGCCCCGGGCTGCACACCGCGCTGCGGGGCCTCGCCGCGGCCGTCGTCGCGGAGTGACAGGAGCTGTCAACCCTCCCCGCCCCGGCCATCCGCTCGCAGGGACGTCCTCGAACATCAAGTGACGCCGATCGTCGGCGCCGGAAGGAGCACTCGCCATGGCCGAGATCACCGCCCACCACGGACTCTTCAAGGACACGGACCTGCACGTCGACGACACCGGCGGATCGGGCCGCCCCGTGGTCCTCATCCACGGCTGGCCCCTCTCGGGCGAGTCGTGGAAGGAGCAGGTCCCCGCGTTCGCCGAGGCCGGCTACCGCGTCGTCACCTACGACCGCCGCGGCTTCGGGCGCAGCGACAAGCCGCTCACCGGCTACAGCTACGACACGCTCACCGAGGACCTGCACACCCTCCTCACCGAGCTCGACCTGCAGGACGTCACCCTGGTCGGCTTCTCGATGGGCGGCGGCGAGGTCGCCCGCTACTTCACGAAGTACGGCGCCGATCGCCTGCACAGCGTCGTCTTCGCCTCGGCCGTCCCGCCGTACCTGATGAAGACGGACGACAACCCGGACGGCCCGCTCGAGAAGGCGCAGGCCGCGCAGATGACCGCGGGCCTCACGAAGAGCGAGGACGACTTCTACGACCAGTTCACCACCGACTTCTTCTCGGTCGACGGCGTGCTGAAGGTGACGGAGGAGCAGCGCCAGGAGGCGATCGCTCTGGCGAAGCAGTCGGCCAAGCACGCGGCCCTCGCCTGCATGACGGCGTTCGCGACCACCGACTTCCGCGAGGACCTGCCCAACGTGTCGGTGCCCGCGCTCGTCATCCACGGCGACGGCGACGGCACGGTTCCGTTCGAGGGCTCCGGCGCCCGCACCCACGCGGCGATCCCCGGCTCCGAGCTGCACGTCGTCCACGGCGCCCCGCACGGAGTGACCGTGAGCCACCCGGAGGAGTGGAACCGCGTCGTCCTGGAGTTCCTCGCGAAGTAGCGGCGGCACTCCCGCACGCTGGTCGAGCAGCCCCGCAGGCGCGTATCGAGATCCGCTGCACACAAGCGGATCTCGATACGCGCCCTGTGCGCTGCTCGATCAGCAGGAACCGGTCACCCACGCGCGATGCTCGCTCAGCAGGAGCCGGAGCCTCCGCGTCAGCCCTTCTCCGCGCCCTCGGTCGTGTTCATGATCCGCCGCTGGAAGACGAAGAACAGGACGGCCACCGGGATCGACATCAGCACCGCGGCCGCGAGCTGCAGCGGGTACTGGTTGCCGGTGCCCAGCTGCTGCCCGCTCTGGAGGCGGCGCTGCGCTGGCTCCGCGACGACGGCGACTCCGACGGCGACGGGTTCCTCGAGTACGTCGACACCACGGGGCACGGCCTCGCCAACCAGGGCTGGAAGGACTCGGGCGACTCGATCCAGTGGCGCGACGGCACGCTCGCGGAGGGTCCGATCGCGCTCTGCGAGGTGCAGGCCTACGCCCACGAGGCCATGGCAGGCGGAGCGGCGCTGCTCGAGCATCTCGGCCGTGACGGCTCGGAGTGGCGCGAGGCGGCGTCGACGCTGAAGGCGCGCTTCGCGGAGGCGTTCTGGATCGACGACGCCGACGGCGGCTACCCGGCGATCGCGCTCGACGCGGCCGGGCGCCCGGTCGACACGATCACCAGCAACCTCGGCCACCTCCTCGGCACCGGCATCCTCTCCCCCGAGCACGCCGCCCGGGTCGCCGAGCTGCTGGTCTCCCCCGGGCTCGACTCGGGCTTCGGCCTGCGCACCCTGGACACCGGCTCGGGCGGCTACTGGCCGCTGTCGTACCACGGCGGCTCCGTCTGGGCCCACGACACCGCGATCGCCGTTACCGGGCTCGCCCGGGAGGGCTTCGGGGCGGAGGCGACGACCCTCTCGCGCGGACTGATCGCCGCGGCCGAGGGCTTCGGCTACCGGATGCCCGAGCTGCACTCGGGCGACCCCGCCGCCGAGGTGCACGCGCCGGTGCCGTACCCGGCGGCCTGCCGACCGCAGGCCTGGTCGGCGGCCGCCTCCGTCGCCGTGCTGTCGGCGGCGCTGGGGCTCGCTCCCGGAGGCGACACCCTGGTCGTCGCGCCGCTCTCGCCCGCGCTCGCCGGGCCGATCCGCGTGGACGGGATCCGCTACCGCGGCTCCGTGGTGCCGGTGGACTGGGACGGCAGGATCTGAGGCGCCGCGCCGCTCAGGGCGGACCGGCTCAGATCAGGCCGGCTCAGGGCAGGCGCGCTCAGGGCAGGCGCGCCACGACCGCGCGCGCGATGCGCCGGCCCGAGCGGTTCGCCCCGATGGTCGAGGCCGTCGGGCCGTAGCCGGCGAAGAAGACGCGCGGATCCGTCAGCGAGGCTCCGTCGGCGACCGCGATGCCGCCCTCGCGCTCGCGCAGCCCGAGCGGAGCGAGGTGGCGCAGCTCCGGCCGGAAGCCCGTCGCCCAGATGATCGCGTCGGCGCGCGTGAAGGAGCCGTCGGGCCAGCGCACGCCCTCCTCCTCGATCGACGAGAACATCCCCCGCTCGTGCAGGAGCCCGCGCTCGATCCCGGCGACCACCCGGCGGGTGCGCTGCACGCCCGTGCCGCCGACGATGCTCGGGAGGGGCAGCCCGGCGCGGGCGGCGCGGTCCTGCTCGGCCACCGCCTCCACCGCCGACTCCATCGCCAGCTGCTCGCCGTCGTGGTAGACCACCGGTCGCCGCGTCGCCCACGTCAGTGAGCGCGCCACCCGCTCGAGCTCCAGCAGGAAGCCGATCGCCGAGGTGCCGCCGCCGACCACGAGCACCTGCTTCCCGGCGAAGTCCTCGGCGCGGACGTACTCGGTCGGGTCGATCTGCACGCCGCGGAAGCGGTCGCGCCCGGGGTAGTGCGGTACGAAGGGCGATCCCCAGGTGCCGGTCGCGTTGACGAGCAGGCTCGCGCGCTCGACCGCGCGGTCGGACTCGACGACGAGCGGCGACCCCGTGTCGTGCGGCGTCGCACTCGTGACGCGCCGCACCGACTCCGGACGGCGGATCTCGAGACCGAGCTCCTCCTCGTAGCGCCCGTAGTACTCGCGGACCACGTCCCGTGCCGGTCGCCGGTGATCGGCCGTGCGGAACGAGAGCCCCATCCGCTCCATGCCCGGGAGATCGTGCACGCGGTGCGCGGAGCCGAGCCGCAGGGCCTCCCAGCGGAACTGCCAGGCCCCGCCGGGCTCCGGACCGCGGTCGAGGACGATCAGGTCGCGCCCGGGGACGAGGCCGAGACGGCGCAGGTAGTAGGCCACGGACAGACCCGCCTGGCCCGCGCCGATCACCACGACGGGACGCGGTGGGGCGACGCTGTCCACGGTGCTCCTGACGCGGTCGAGGATGGGCGGCCGTCCGGCAGATCGAGGCCCGGGGTGGCGTGTCCCCCGTCTGCTAAACTACCGCGTAGATTTCAACTTTCCCTGTCTGCTCTTTTCCCCAGCCGGCTCACTGCCCGTCTGGCCTGTCATCGTGAGGGGGTCACCCATGGGGCGCGGCCGTCAGAAGGCGAAGAACACCAAGATCGCCCGTGAGCTGAAGTCGTTCAGCCCGGCGGTCGATTACAGCGCGCTCGAGCGCGAGCTCAGCCACCCGGACGAGCCGGACTACTCGAAGTGGATCGACGCCGAGGACGACGGCGACGACACGGACCTCGTCGAGGAGCCGCACCAGAAGCGTGCGTGACTCCTCCCGTGAATCGGGGCCGCTCCCTCGGGGCGGCCCCGTTTCGCGTGCGGGCGACGATCCGGCGGGCGAGGAACCCGACCTGGAGCGCGGGTCGCTCGGCTGAGCACGTTCTCCCGCTTTCCGCCACTGAGTGCAGAATGTCGGTGCCCCCTGGGACACTGACCGGATGAGCACTTCCCCGCCCGCACGGCTGCCCGTGTGGCAGTCGGAGCGTCGCGGGAACGACCTCGACGAGGCGCGCGACTTCTACGCCGGCTCGTACAACGGCTCCGGCTTCCGGGCCGAGCGCTCGGTCGTGCCGTTCGCGTTCCGCTACACGACGACCGGGCCCGGGCCCGTGAGCCTCCACTCCGCCTCCTTCCTCGGCCGGGTGCGCGGCACGGTGGCCCCGAGCGACGTCTACGTCGCCCTCTGGCTGACCGCGGGGCGCGCCTCCCTCGACCTGGGGCGCGACGAGCACCGCCTCGTCGTCGGACGCCCGGCCATGTTCCCGAGCGGCCGGCCCTTCGGCTTCGAGGCCCTCGAGTACCGCGACGCGCTCGTGCACTTCGAGGCCGCCCACCTCGAGGCGATCGCCGCCGAGCTGCACGGCACCGAGCCCGGCCCGCTGCGGTTCGCCCCCGTGGCGCGCGACACGACCGCCTGGTGGGCCGCGATCCGGCTCCTGCGCGACACCCTCGCCTCCCCGCACACGCCCACCGTGCTGCAGCGCGACGGCGTCGCCCGCGTCGCCGCGCTCGCCGCCCTGCAGACCTTCGCGCACCGCATCGCCCCGCTGCCGGCCGTGCCGCCCTCGGTCAGCGCGCGGCGCCTCCGCAGGGCCGTGGAGTTCGTGCAGGCCAATGCCGACCTGCCCCTCGGAGTGGCCGACATCGCCGACGCGGCCGGGCTCACGGTCCGCGGCGTGCAGCTGGCGTTCCAGCGCGCCTTCGGCGAGACCCCGCGGCACTACCTGCGCGACGTCCGCCTCGAGCGCGCGCACGAGGAGCTCTCGGCCGGATCGATCGGCTCGCTGGTGGTCGGCGACGTCGCCGCACGCTGGGGGTTCATCAGCGGCGGCCGCTTCGCCCAGCACTACGCGACGCGGTTCGGCGAGCTCCCGAGCGAGACCCTCCGGCGCTAGTCCCGCCGATCCCCGACGGCGGTTCCGCCGAGGGGCGTTCGGGCGTACTGTCCGAGGACCGCCCGCTGCCCCGCGGGCCGCGTCGATGGAGCCGCGAATGTTCGAACCCGGAGGATCCGCGCGGCCTGTCGCGCGGGTCGGCTACGTCACCGCCGCCCTGCTGGTCGGCGCGATCCTGGTGGGCGGCGCGGTCGGCGCCGCCGTCGCCCTGGTCCTCTACCTGCCCGGCGTCCTCGCCGCCGACGGCCCGCCCGGGCTGGTGAGCTTCGGCCTGCTCATGGGAGCGGCCTCCGGCGCGGGCATCGGAGTCGTCGGAGGCGCGGGAGCGGTCGCCGGCATGGTCGCGGTGCGCGTCGCGAGCCGCCGCGACGGCCCGTTCGTGCTCGGCACCAGCGCGGGCGCCGGCCTCGGCGTGCTGGTCGCCTGTGCGAACCTGCTCGTCAGCCGCGACGCCCCGACCTGGGCGACCGCCCTGCTCGCCACCGCGGCCGCCTGCGCGCTCTGCGCTGCGGGCTCGTGGCTGCTGACCCGGCACGAGCACTCCTGGGAGCGCGCGCACGCCGCACCGCGCTGATCCGCGGCACCTCCGGGGATCAGCCCGCGTAGGACCCGACCAGGCGGACCGCTCCGCCGTCGACGCCCTTCGCGCCCTGCTCGAAGCCCTCGAAACCGCGCGCGGCCGTCGAGACGCGGCCCGCGACCCACGACGGGACGCCCGAGCGCTCGAGGCGCGCGATCACGCCGTCGGCCGCCTCCGCCGCGACCACGGCGAACATGCCGATGCCGAGGTTCCAGGTGCCCTCGGTGCTCTCGAGCGTCGCGCCGGACATCCCGGCGAGCGCGCGGAACACGTCGGACGGGCTCCAGCTCGCCCGCTCGACCTCGACCCAGGAGCCGCGCGGCAGCACCCGCGCGAGGTTCGCCGCGATCCCGCCGCCGGTGACGTGGCTGATGGAGTGGACGGCCGGGCCGAGCTCGGCGTCGTCGAGCAGGTCGAGGAGGGGCCGGGTGTAGAGGCGGGTCGGCTCCAGCAGCACCTCGCCGACCACTCCGCCCAGTTCCTCGGAGCGGTCGGTGAAGCCGATGCCGCGCTCGGCGAGGATGTGGCGCACGAGCGAGTAGCCGTTCGAGTGCAGTCCGGAGGAGGCCATCGCCACCACGACGTCGCCGTCGCGCACGCGGTCGGCGCCGCGCACCTGGTCGGCCTCGATCGCGCCGACCGCCGCGCCCGCCACATCGTAGTCGTCGGGTCCGAGCAGGCCCGGGTGCTCGGCCGTCTCGCCGCCGACGAGCGCGGTGCCCGTCTCGGAACAGGCGCGCGCGATGCCGGCGACGATGTCGGCGATGCGGGCCGGGACGACCTTGCCGCACGCGATGTAGTCGGTCATGAAGAAGGGGCGGGCGCCGACCACGACGATGTCGTCGACGACCATGCCGACGAGGTCCTGCCCGATGGTGTCGTGCTTGTCGATCGCCTGGGCGAGCGCGACCTTGGTGCCGACGCCGTCGGTCGAGGTCGCGAGGAGGGGGGCGCGGAAGTCGCGGAGGAAGGAGACGTCGTACAGGCCCGCGAAGCCGCCGACCCCGCCGAGGACCCGGCTGTCGTGCGTCGCCGACACCGCCGACTTCATCAGCTCGACGGCGAGGTCCCCCGCCGCCGTGTCGACTCCTGCGCGGGCGTAGCTGCTCGTCTCATCACTCACGCGACGACCCTACCGACTGCCCTCTCCCGCCGCGGCGCGGATCCGGGTCCGCCGCACCGGCGGCTCCCGCTCCGCGCCCGCGGTCACGCGTCCCAGGCCACGTAGTGCAGCTCGGCGCGGTCGCGGCTGCGGTGGAGGTCGAGGTAGGACCGGGCGATGACCTCGGCCGCCGCGTCCGGGTGGCCGCCGTCGATGAGCGCGGTGATCGCCACGTGGGCGGCGTAGACGCCCCGGGGCTCGAGCGCGGAATGGAGGTTGAGGACCCAGTTCCGCAGGCCCGCGGCGGCGATGTTGATGTTCGCCAGCGCCGCGTGCGGGGAGACGGAGCCGCCGCCGGTGGTGACGAGGATCGTCCCGCTGCCGGCGGCGATCATGTCCGGAACCACCTCGCCGACGGCGCGGAGCGCGCCGCCGAGGTAGAAGTCGATCTGCGGCTGCAGGTTCTCGGGCGTGACGTCCAGGACGCCGACCGGGGTGAGAGCGGAGTCGGCGGGGGAGAACTCGAGGACGTCGATCGGACCGAGGTCGGCACGGATCGCCCGCAGCGCGGCGGTCAGGGTCTCGGGCTGCGCGATGTCGGCGGCGAACCCCGTCGCCTCGATGCCCTCCTCGGCGAGGCGGGCGGCCAGGCCGTCCAGCTTCTCCTGGTTCCGCGAGACGAGGGCGACGGTGAAGCCGGCCCGGCCGAAGACGCGGGCGATCTCGAGGCCGAGGCCGGGGCCCGCGCCGATGACGGTGAGAAGGGGCATGGGAGGTCCTGTCGTCGTGCGCCCCGGGGCGCGATGAGCGGGGCTGCTAAGTTGAGGTCAGCCTCAACACTCATTGGACCATAACTTGAGTGGCACCTCAAGATCATCGGGAGGATCGCATGGACGAGCAGAAGGTCCTGCGCCGGGACGCGCAGCGGAACGTCGAGAAGCTGCACGCCGCCGCCCTCGAGGTCTTCGGCTCCCGTGGCCTCGCCGCCCCCCTCGAGGACATCGCCCGTCACGCCGGCGTGAGCATCGGCACCCTCTACAACCGCGTCGGCTCCCGTGAGGAGCTCATCGACGCCGTTATCCCGGCCGTCGCCGGCGAGAAGCTGAAGGGCCTGACCGAGCGCGCTCTCGCCGAGCGGTCCTCCCGCGGACGCCTGGAGCGCTTCGTCTCCGGGATGATCGACCTCCAGCTGGAGGACCCCGCCCTCAACGACGCGATGCTGCGCCGCTTCCCCGACGCAGTCGCCCTCATCGAGGCCTGCGACCGCTCGATCGAGCTCGGCCGGGATCTCGTCGAGGCCGCCCACCGCGACGGATCCCTCTCCCCCGACTTCACCCACGACGACCTAATGGCCCTGCTCTGGATGGCGGGCACGACCAGCCGCGAGTCCGCGGCTCCGCAGGGCTGGCGCCGCGTCCTGGACCGCAGCCTCGCCGGAGCCTGGACGGCTCCGAGCAGCTGAGCGGCCGCGCGGCTCCCCGACCGACCGCCCGGCCGATCCGCCGGTCGACGCCGCCCTGAGTACCCCCACGACCACGGATCCGCCCACGGCGAACCATTAGGGGATGAGTCCCCCGCGTGCCAGGATGGACCGTCAAACCCCCCTGCTATCCCCTTGGGAGCCCCTCCGGCATGTGCGGAATCGTTGGGATCGTGTCCTCCGGACCGGTCAACCAGTCCATCTACGACAGCCTCTCCCTCCTGCAGCACCGCGGCCAGGACTCGACCGGCATCGCGACCGCCGACGGCAGCACCCTGCACATCAAGAAGGCCGCGGGACAGGTCCGCGAGGCGTTCCGCACCCGCGACATGCGCTCGCTGCTCGGATCCATGGGCCTCGGCCACGTGCGCTACGCGACGAAGGGCAACGCCGAGCGCGAGGAGGAGGCCCAGCCGTTCTACGTGAACGCGCCGTACGGCATCATCCTCGTCCACAACGGCAACCTCACGAACACGCGCGAGCTCACCGAGGAGCTCTTCCGCATCGACCGCCGCCACCTCAACACCACCTCCGACACGGAGCTGCTGGTCAACGTGCTGGCGAACGAGCTGCAGGCCTCGATGTCGGGCCGCGACCTCGACGCCGACGAGGTGTTCGACGCCGTCGCCCGCGTGCACGAGCGCGTCGAGGGCTCCTACGCCACCATCGCGCTGATCGCCGGCGTCGGGCTGCTGGCGTTCCGCGACCCCTTCGGGATCCGCCCGCTCATCGTCGGCCGCCGCAGCAACACCGGGGCGCCGGACGACTGGGTCGTCGCCTCCGAGTCGCTCGTGCTCGAGGCGCAGGGCTTCGAGATCGTCCGCGACGTCGCTCCCGGCGAGGCGGTCTTCATCACCCCCGACGGCCGGATGGCCAGCCGCCAGTGCGCGAAGGATCCGCGACTCATCCCGTGCTCGTTCGAGTACGTCTACCTCGCCCGCCCCGACTCCGTGATGTCCGGCATCTCGGTCTACGAGGCGCGCCTGCGCCTGGGCGACCGGCTCGCCGGCACCATCGCGCAGTACACCCCGGGCGGAGCGATCGACGTCGTCATGCCGATCCCCGACTCCTCCCGCCCCGCCGCGATGCAGGTCGCGCAGAAGCTCGGGATCGAGTACCGCGAGGGCTTCTACAAGAACCGCTACGTCGGCCGGACGTTCATCATGCCCGGGCAGGCGGTCCGCAAGAAGTCGGTGCGTCAGAAGCTCAACGCGATGTCGAGCGAGTTCAAGGGCAAGAACGTCCTGATCGTCGACGACTCGATCGTCCGCGGCACCACCTCCAAGGAGATCGTCGACATGGCCCGCGCGGCCGGCGCGAACACGGTCACCTTCGCGTCCGCCGCGCCTCCCGTGCGCTACCCGCACGTGTACGGGATCAACATGCCCTCGCGCCAGGAGCTCGTGGCCCACAACCGCCGCATCCCCGAGATCTCGGAGGCGATCGGCGCCGACCAGCTGATCTACCAGGAGGTCGCCGACATGAAGGCGGCGATCCTCGAGGGCTCGGACGTCACCGACCTCGAGACCAGCTGCTTCACCGGCGAGTACGTCACGGGCACCGTCACCCCGGAGTACCTCGACTGGGTGGAGCGCACGCAGCTGAGCTGAGCTCTGCACAGCGCCGGGCGCGGCGCAACGGGTGCCGCGGATCCGTGCGCCGCTCCATGATCGGAGGGTGCGCGGCCCCGCGCGCATGCACCCGAGGAGTCCCCGTGATCTACCGAATCCTGCCGTTCCTGCTCACCTTCGTGGCCAAGAAGATCTCGAAGTCGCAGAAGGCCAAGCGCGCCGCCGCCAAGCGCCCGACGTCCACCCCGAGCAGCAGCCGCCGCTCCTCGTCGCGCCGGGGACGCTGACGCCCCGGTCCCGTCCGCGAGCGCGAGCCGCGGGCGGGACCTTCAGCGCAGGCGGAGTGCAGCGGCCGCAGGGCGGCTCGCCTCCGCCGGCTAGACCCGGTCGGACCCCGTCTGCGCGTCGTCCTCGTCGGACGTCGTCCGCGCGTCGGGCAGGGCCTCCTCGGCCACGGGCTCCTCGGCCGCGTCCTCGCGCTCGACGATCCGCTCGGCGGTGGTCCGGACGACCTTCCGGCCGACGACCCGGTCGAGCAGCACCACGACGAGCCCCGCGAGAGCGCCGAACAGCGTCACGAAGAGCAGCAGGCTGAAGCCGAAGACCTGCCCGCGGGAGAAGCCCTGAGTCTCGGGCAGCGCGAAGGTCAGCACGAAGGCCGCGATCGCTCCGAGCCCGACGCCGAGGGTCAGGATGCGCCAGACGCGCGGGGAGCGGCGGACGTCGACCTCTTCGCGGGTGACCTCGGGGCGGGCGGGATCGCTCATGCCTCCATTCTCCCCCGCGCGGGCGAGGGCACGGCACCGTGATCGCTCAGAGCGCGTGCACGAGCCGGCCCGCCTGCGCGCGCAGCTCGCGGACGACGGTGCGGACCGAGAGCCGCTCCGCCCGGTCCGGCCGCATCAGCGCGACGATGTGCCGCACGGAGTTCACCCCGCGGAGCGGCTTCACCACCACTCCCGCGCCGCCCGCCGTGTAGCGCGGGAGCACCGCGATGCCCAGGCCCGCCGCGACGAACGCCTCCGTCACGCGGGTCGACGCGAAGCGCTGCTCCACCCGCACCGCCTCGCCGGACGCGGTCTCGATGTCCTGCATCACGCGCTCGAACGGGAACCCGTCCGGGACGCCGATCCAGGTCTCGCCGACCAGATCCGCCGCCGACACCGTCGCCCGGTCCGCGAGGCGGTGCCCGGCCGGCAGGCCGATGTCGAGGGGCTCGATCATCAGCTCCGCCATCGCGAGGCCGCGACCGGCCCAGGCGCTTCTGCCGGTGGGCGAGTGGGCGAGCACGATGTCGAAGTCGGCGGTCAGGTCGGCGAACTCGTCGGTGCCGGGGTCCGCGTCCTCGCACTGCACGACGAGTCCCTCGACGCTGCGGAGCGCGACCAGCGCGTTCGGGAGGAGCATCTGGCCCGCGGTGGGGAAGGTCGCGATGGTGACCTCGCCGATCGGGTTGTTCTTGAACGTCTGCCAGACGGCGTCGGCCCGCTCGAGCGCGATCGCGATCTCGGTAGCGCTCCGGGCGAGCTCGCGTCCCGCCGCCGTGAGCACCACGCCGCGGCCGGAGCGCTCGATCAGCGGCACGCCGGCCTCGCGCTCGAGCACCTTGAGCTGCTGCGAGACCGCGGAGGGCGTGCGGTGCGTCGCCTCCGCCACGGCCGTGATCGAGCGGCGCATCGAGAGCTCGCGGAGCAGTTCCAGCCGTCGCACGTCCATGTAGAGAAACTACACGTCAGGGCAAGAACAGTTCGATTGTCCTACGGAACACAGGGCCGGACACTGGACGTTGTACACAGCATCCCGGCGGATGGATCAGAAGCCGCCGCAACGAAAGGCAGAACACTCATGAGCATCGCAATCCTCGTCGTCCTCAGTGGCCTCGCCGCATGGGGCACGGTGTCGACGGTGCTCGTCGCCAGCCGCGACGGCTACCGTCAGGTCCCCGCGCAGCACTGAGCCCCGCCGCTCCGCGACAGCACCTCATCGCGTTCCGACGCCGTCTCCCGACCGGGAGGCGGCGTTCTCGCGTCTCCGGGGGCTGGTGCCGCTCCTCGGGGAGCGCCTCCCCGCCGCGGCTCCCGGGGGTCGACCATCGGCTCGCCCCGCACACGACGACGGGCCCCCGACCGGAGTCGAGGGCCCGTCGTCGTGTGCGGTGCGGCTACTTCGCGGCGGTGCGGCGGCGCAGGCGCGCGACCGTCATGCCCAGACCGAGCAGCAGAGCGGCGATCCCGGCGGCGAACGCGGGGGTCGCGTCCACTCCGGTCTCGGCGAGGTGGTGCGAGCCGGCGACCGGAGCAGTGGTCGGCGTCGGCGCGGGGCCCGTGGTGGGCGGCGTGGTCGGCGCGGGCGTCGGCTCCGTGGTCGGTCCGGGAGTCGGGGTGCCCGCTCCGGCACCGGCCGCGACGGCGAAGCCGACGCTGATCTCGGTGCCGGTGGTGTCGAGCGCGAACGTCGCGGTGTGCGCGCCGCCCGCCAGACTCTCGTCGATCGGGACCGAGAACGAGGCGCGACCGGTCGAGTCGTCGGTGACGGCCCGGGTCGGATCGATCGTCGCGGTGCCGACGACGGTGCCGTCGACGCTCGCGGTCACGGTGGTGTCGGCCGCGGCTCCGGTGCTGAACAGGAGCGAGGAGAGGTCGACGGTCATGGTGTCGCCGACCGCGTACTCGCCCGAGTCCGGGACGTTGTCGGTCAGGCCGATCGTGCGCTGCACGGGGTCGGGGCTGACGGTGCCGAGGTCCTGGATGTAGCCGACGAAGGCGTCCAGGTCGATGCGGCCGGAGTCGGCCGTGCCGGTGCCCTCGGTGAAGGTGCTGAAGCCGTCGCCGCCGCTCGCGAGGAAGCTGCTGGTCACGACGGTGAAGGTCGCGGCCGGGTCGATCGGCTCGTTCTGGAAGAACACCTGCGAGATGCGCGAGCCCTCGGGCGCCGTCGCGTCGAAGACGTAGGTGAGGTCCTTCGAGGTGGAGAGGTTCAGCTGCGGGTGGCTGGAGCTGCCCACCCACTGCTCCTCGAGCAGGTCGGAGATCTGCTCGCCGGTCAGCTGCAGGGTCACCAGGGTGTTCGCGAAGGGCTGGGCGTCGGAGGCCTCGGCGTAGGTGACCACGCCGTCCGCGTCGCCGGGCTGGTCCGGAGTCGCGGTGTAGGACAGGTCGTCGCGCAGGCCGCCCGCGTTCGAGAAGGCGATCTGCGTGCCGAGCTCACGGGTGGCCCACAGCTGGGCGTCCGAGACGAGGTTGCCGAGGGTCGACTCCGAGCCGCGGTTGGTCGTGGTGCCGTCCGGGCGGTAGGCGCGCGAGATGTCCTCGGTGATGGTGCCGACCTTCACGCTGCCCTCGCGGACGGCGACGGCCTGGGCGTCGGCGACGATGGTCTCGACCTCGGGGTCGGGCTCGAAGGCGCCGACGACGATCGTCTTGGCCGGGTCGTCGGAGGTCGGGTCGTCGACGACCTTCGTCAGCGGCACGACCTCGCTGGTGAGCGAGGTGAGCTGCTTGGTCGCCGGGTCGACGGTCAGGGACATGCGGCCGATGTTCTCGGCGTAGCTGCCGGTCTGCGACACGACGGTCGGGAAGGCCCGGCCCGCGTCGATGCCCGCGTCGTACTCCTGGTGGCTGTGGCCCGAGACGATCGCGTCGACGTTCGGGGCGACCGCGTTGACGATCGCGCCGAACTTGGGGTCCGCCTCCGGAGTGTTCAGCTCGGCCGCGTCGGCGTCGGCTCCCTCGTGCAGGAGCAGGACGACCACGTCGGCCTCGTCGTTGGCGGCGTCGCCGTCCTGGAGCTGCGCGGCGACCTCGTTGACGTTCTCGGCGATCGGCTCGATGGAGAGCGTCGAGATCGTGGCGGGGCTGACGAGCTTGCCGAGGTCCTCGGTGATCGCGCCGATGAAGGCGACGGAGACGCCGTCCTGCTCGGTGATCACGTACGGGGAGTAGGCGCGCTCGCCGGTCGCGGTGTCGTAGAGGTTCGCGTTCACGTACGGGAACGCCGAGGCGTCCACGACGCGGCCGTCGACGTCGGCGCGGCCCTGGTCGAACTCGTGGTTGCCCAGGGTGCTGACGTCGAGGCCCATCGCGTTCAGCGAGTCGAGCGTGGGGATGTCGCCCTGCACCTTCGACACGAAGGTCGAGGCGCCGATGTTGTCGCCGGCCGAGACGAACAGCGTGTTCGGGTTGGCGGCGCGGTAGGAGTCGACGGCACCGGCGAGCACGGCGGCTCCGGCGACGGCGCGGTCGGCGGCGAGCCGCCCGTGGAAGTCGTTGATCGAGAGGATGTCGATGGCGACATCGCCCTCGGCCGCCGCGGCGGGCGTGGCGCCGAGGAGGGCCGCTCCGGCGACGGCGCCGACGGCGGTCGCGGAGAGGAGTCGGGTGAGGCCGCGTCGGCCCGGGGAAGTACTGCGCATCGTGAAGGGGACTCCAAGCATCGAGCGGTGGATCCGGAGAGGATTCGTGCCGCGTGAGGGGGTTATTCCCAGACAACCCGACGGCGGAGCCCAGGTCAAACGTTCTGGAGACGGCTCGCCGCCGCGTTTACGAGAAGTTAACTCGCCGACGCTCAGCCGACGCGCAGGATGGGAAGGAACGGCGTGAGGTCCGCGCGCACTCCGGAGGCGTGAATCCGCCCGCTCGCGAGACCCTCGCTCCACGGCAGCGAGCCGGTCGCGAGCGGCAGCCAGGTCGCCGCGTCCATCTCGATCACGTTCGGCGGAGTCCCGCGGGTGTGGCCCGGGCCCTCGACGCACTGGGCCGCGCCGAACGGCGGAACGCGCACCTCGACGCTGCGCCCGGGGACGTTCGTCTCGATGATCTGCAGGAGGAACCGCACCGCCGTCGCCGTCGTGTTCCGGTCCGCTCCTCCAACGAGCGCCGCCCGCACCGCGGACTGCCCGCTCGCCTCGTCGATCCTGCCCTTGGCCATCCACCCATCCTGCCGCCGCCGCTCGCTCCCGGAGGCCTCCGCGGGGCTCCGCCCGGCGTGTCGGCGTCCGCAGCGCCGCCCTGCGGAGGAGGACGTCACAGGGACCAGCCCCGGCGCGGGGCGCCCTATCCTGTCAGGGTGAAGATCCTCGTCCTCGGTTCGGGTGCCCGTGAGCACGCCATCATCACGGCTCTCCTCGCGGAGGAGGAGCACCACGAGATCATCGCGGCGCCCGGCAACGCCGGCATCGCGCGCGACGTCGAGGTCATCCACTTCGACACGAACAGCCCCCGGCTGGTCAGCGACTTCGCGGTGGAGCAGGGCATCGAGCTCGTCGTCATCGGCCCCGAGGCGCCCCTGGTCGCCGGAGTCGCCGACGCGCTCCGCAAGCGCCGCATCCCCACCTTCGGCCCCGACCGGGCCGCCGCCGCACTCGAGGGCTCGAAGACCTTCGCGAAGCGCGTGATGGACATGGCCCGCGTGCCCACCGGCCGCGCGACCCGCGTCTCCACCCTGGTCGACGCCACCCGCGCCATCGACGAGTACGGACTCCCCTCGGTCGTCAAGGCCGACGGCCTCGCCGCGGGCAAGGGCGTCCTGGTGACGGAGTCGCGCAGCGCCGCGATCGCGCACGCCGAGTTCTGGCTGCAGTCCGGCGACGTCCTCATCGAGGAGTTCCTCGCCGGCCAGGAGGTCTCCCTCTTCCTCCTCTCCGACGGCCACGACGTCGTCCCCCTCTCCCCCGCGCAGGACTTCAAGCGCCTGAGCGACGGCGACGAGGGGCCGAACACCGGCGGCATGGGCGCCTACTCCCCGCTCCCCTGGCTCGCCGACCGCTGGGAGAGCGAGCGCGCCTTCGTCGACGAGGTGATCGACACGGTCGCCATCCCGACCATCCGCCAGCTCGAGCGCGAGCGCACCCCCTTCGTCGGACTCCTCTACTGCGGCCTCATCGTGACCGACGCGGGCCTGCGCGTGATCGAGTTCAACGCCCGCTTCGGAGACCCCGAGACCCAGGTCGTCCTCCCCCGCCTCGCCTCCCCGCTCTCCGCGCTGCTGCACGCGGCGGCCACCGGCGCGCTCGCCTCCGTCCCGTGGCCCGCGTTCACGGACGAGGTCGCCGTCACCGTCGTCCTCGCGAGCGAGGGCTACCCCGAGAACGCCGTCACCGGACGGACCATCACCGGACTCGACGCGGCGGCGGACGTCCCCGGCGTCACCATCGCCCACGCGGCGACCCAGCTGGTCGACGGGAGCTTCGTCGCCACCGGCGGCCGCGTGCTCAACGTCGTCGCGCGCGGCGCCGACTTCGCCGAGGCGCGGGAGCGGGCGTACCGCGCGCTCGACCTGATCCACCTCGACGGCGGGCTGTATCGGAGCGACATCGCGGCGAAGGTCGCGCAGTAGCGCGACCTCAGCGTGATGTCGGCCACGCCGCTCCCCGCGCGGCGTGGCGCAGTCAGCTGGGAGAGTGGCCGGGTCTCGGGGAGCGATCGGCGCGTACGACACGCTCGGCACGCGTTCCGGTCGACGCCTCGAGGGTGGCCGGGGGTGGAGTGGACCCGCGCTCGGACTCGGACCTCCGCGACACGGGCTCGCGGCGGAGGTCGGTCGCCTCGCGGGGGGGCGGGTCAGGCCAGGGTGCGGAGAGCCTCGGCGAGGTGGGGGTGCGCGAAGGTGAAGCCGGCGTCCTCGAGGCGGGCGGGCACGACCCAGCGGGACTTGAGCAGGAGCTCGGACTCGGTGCGGAGCAGGAGCGTCGCGGGCTCGAGGACGAAGCGCGGAGCCGGCACGCCGATCCGGCGGCCGACGGCGGCGCGGAGCAGCCGGGAGAGCTCGGTGTTGTCGCTCGGATTCGGCGACGCGAGGTTCACCGGCCCGTCGAGGGTCGACTCCTCGAGGAAGCGGATCGACCGGTGGACGTCCTCCACGTGGATCCAGCTGAAGTGCTGACGGCCGCGGGTGCGCCGGTGCTCGTGGTGCACACCGGCCTCGCGGCGCGCGCGCGTCGAGGGCCACGGCCCGTCGAACTGCGGACCGCCGAGGCCGAGCCGCGCCAGCCGCAGCAGGATCGCCGTCGCCGGACCGTCTCCGAGCACGATGGACATCCGCAGCGCCACGCGCCGCACGCCGGGCGTCTCCCCGGCGAAGAACTCCGACTCCCACGCCCGCGCCACGTCGACCGAGAAGCCCTCGCCGAGCACGCCCTCGTCCTCGGTGTTCGCCCGCTCCTCCTCGTGCCGGTAGATCGTGGCCGTGCTCGCGTTCATCCAGACCGGCGGAGGAGTCGCGGCCGCCGCGACCGCCCGGTGCAGCTCCCCGGTGGTCGCCACGCGCGAGCGGAGGATCTCGCCGCGGTTCGCCGCGGTGTACCGGCAGTCGACGCTCTTGCCGGCCAGGTTCACCAGGAGGCGCGCACCGTCGAGCACCCGGGTGATGCCGGCGGTGTCGCCCCAGCGCGCGTCCGGCCCGGAGCGGCCGATCCTCCGCACCGTCCAGCCGTCGGCCGTGAAGCGGCGGGCGAGGTCCGTCCCGAGGAATCCGCTCGCACCGGCGAGGACGACGACGGGGTCAGCGGTGCTGCTCATCGCCCCATCGTGCCGCACGGCGCCGGAGTCACGGGGAGGACTCGTCGCAGGCGCGCTGCCGGGACGCGGAGTGGGTGGAGGCGGGCCTCGGTCAGCCGCCGAGCGACCCCGCATCGCGGAGGAGACGCGCCGCGGCGAGCGCCCCGGCCAGCCGCTCGGCGAACCCCGGCGGCACCTCGGCGGGCAGCGCGTCGACCGGCCACCAGGCCACGTCGTCGCTCTCGTCGCTGACGCTCACCGGAGCGTCAGGATCGGCGATCGCACCGTAGCCCACGTCCCAGTGGCGGGAGCAGCGGCCGAAGCCGTCGCCGAGCGCGTGCCGGTCGAGGTCGAGGGGCAGGACGCCGAGCGGCTGCAGCCGTGCCGCTCCGCTCTCCTCCCGCGCCTCGCGGAGGGCCGCGTCGGCCGTGGAGTCGTCGCCGGGCTCGACATGACCGCCGAGCTGCACCCAGAACCGGCCCTTGCGGTGGAAGCAGAGCAGCACCTGCGCCAGATTCGGCGAGAGCACGAAGCAGCTCGCCGTGACGTGCTCGGGGCCGCCGTCGCGCTCGAGCGCCGACTCGCCGCGCTGCTCGAGGAACGCCAGGTACTCGTCCCGCAGGTCCGCGAGCGCGCCCGCGTCCCACTCCCGCAGCTCGCCCGCCAGCCGCGTCCCTCGCTCCCCCGTCACGCGAAGGACCCTACCTCCCCTCCGGGAGCTGCCCCTCCGGTGCGCTGCACGGCGTGCGTGGCGTACCGGAGCGGCGTCTCGCGGAGAGAGGAGGGACGGGAGCGTCAGACGGAGAGGCCGGAGAGGCCCTCGCGGTCGACGCGGCGGTGGAAGCGCATGCCGGCGAGACCGCCGAGCACGGCGCCGACCAGCGCGACGACCAGGGCGGCGAGCGCCGTCACGACCGCCGCGGCCGTGGCGTCGCCGGCGTCCAGGGGGATCGTCGGGAAGCCGCTCACCGCGGAGAGCGCCTGGCTGCCGCCGGTGATCGCCGAGACGATGCCCACGACGATCGCGACGACGACCGCCCAGGCCCACACTCCGACGCCCTGCTTCGCTCCGCTGAAGCGGGCCATGCGGCCTGCCACGTAGCCGCCGCAGTAGTAGGCGACGAGGAGGATGACCAGCAGTGCGATCGCGCCCGCCCAGCCGAACGCGGCGGGGTCGGCCGCGAGGTCGCCGGTGACGTCCTGGGTGCCGATGACGGCGGCCCCGATCGCGGTGACGAGGGCGGTCAGGAGGACGGCGAGTCCGGTGGCGGCGAGCCAGCCGAAGAAGGCGCAGCCGATCTTGAAGCCGCCGAAGCGGTCGCGCTCGCGCTGGTGGATGTCCTTGCGCGCGGCCGCACGGGCCTGCTTCGCCTCGGCGGAGTCGGGGTCGACGGGCGCGCGGTGCTCGGGGACCGAGTGCGCGGAGTCAGAGCGGTCCGTCGAGGCGGAGCGGTCCGTCGAAGCGGAGCGGTCCGAGGAGGCGGAGCGGTCAGGAGTCGCGGAGCGGTCCGTCGCCGCAGCCGCTCCCGTGTCCCCCGCGGAGTCGATGCGCGCCGTGCCGCCCGCCGCCGAGCCCTCTGCCCGTCGCGGCAGTCCGCCGTCAGCCGGATCCCTGTCTGTCGTGCTCATGTCGAACCTCCTGGCCGAGCGCCCCGAAGAAGGGCGACACGCTCAGTCAAGACCCAGGGAGCCCTCGGTGTCGCGGGCTTGACGACACGACGGAGCGGTCCGGTCGTCAACCCCCTGCGCCCCCTCCCTCCCACCCGCTTGCATGGAGGCACCGACCGACGACACGAGAGGGAGAGTCATGACTCCGGAATCCCCCGAGCAGACACCGCCCGGCACCGAGGCCGAGCTGACGCCGAAGGCCGACCACGGCGAGACCAGCTACCGCGGCACCGGCCGCCTCAGCGGCAAGGTCGCCCTCATCACGGGCGGCGACAGCGGCATCGGCAAGGCCGTCGCGATCGCGTTCGCGCGCGAGGGCGCCGACGTGGCGATCTCGTACCTCGACGAGCACGACGACGCCGAGGACACCGCGACGTGGGTCCGGGAGGCCGGCCGCGAGGCGCTGCTCCTCCCCGGCGACCTGCAGGACCCGGCGCACTGCCGCGCCGTCGTCACCGAGACCGTCGAGCGCTTCGGCCACCTCGAGGTGCTCGTCAGCAACGCCGCCTTCCAGATGAGCCGCGAGAGCGTCACCGACATCCCGGACGAGGAGTGGGACCGCACGATCGCGACGAACATCAGCGCCTACTTCCATCTCGTGAAGTCGGCGCTGCCCCACCTGAAGGAGGGCGCGTCGATCATCGCGACGAGCTCGGTGCAGTCCGACCAGCCGTCGTACCAGCTGCTCCCCTACGCCGCCACGAAGTCGGCGATCCTCAGCCTCACCGCCTCGTTCGCGCAGGCGCTCGGCGAGAAGGGCATCCGCGCCAACTCGGTCGCGCCCGGCCCGATCTGGACGCCGCTGATCCCCTCGACCATGCCGGAGGAGGCCGTCGCCGAGTTCGGCGAGCAGGTCCCGCTGGGCCGCCCCGGGCAGCCGGCCGAGGTGGCCCCCGCCTACGTCCTCCTCGCCTCCGACGAGGCGAGCTACATCAGCGGGTCGACGATCGCCGTCACCGGCGGGAAGCCGATCCTCTGATCACGCTCCAGGGCACCGCTCACCCGCAGGATTCCGCGATAGGTTCCTGCGGGTGAGCGTCCACATCCGCAGCATCGAGACGGCGGTGCCGACCACGGTCCTGCGCCAGTCCGAGGTGCGCGACCTCTTCGCGTCCCAGCCCGCGATGACCCGTCTGGGGTCCCGCCTGATCGGCGCGGCCTTCGACGCGTCCGGGATCGACACCCGCAGCACGGTGGTCGACGAGCTCGACCGGGTCGAGCGGGAGGGTGCGAGCGTCTTCTACGACGCGGGGAGCGGCCTGGTGCTCGACCCGGGGACCGCCGCGCGCAACGCCGTCTACACCGAGCGCGCTCCCGAGCTCTTCACGGAGGCGGCCCGCCGCGCCCTCGCGTCCGCGTCGATGACCCCCGAGGACGTCACCCACGTGGTGACGGTCTCCTGCACCGGCTTCTACGCCCCGGGGCCCGACTACCAGCTGATCCGCCGCCTCGGCCTCGCGCCCTCGACGCAGCGCTTCCACCTCGGCTTCATGGGCTGCTACGGCGCCTTCCCCGGTCTGCGCGCCGCCCGCCAGTTCTGCGAGGCCGACCCGGAGGCGGTCGTCCTCGTCGTCGCGGTCGAGCTGTGCACCATCCACCTCACGAGCTCCAACGACCCGGAGCAGATCGTCGCGACCTCCGTCTTCGCCGACGGCGGTGCGGCGGCCGTCGTCACCGCCCGCGAGGCCGCGCCCGGCACCCCGGTGCTCGAGCTCGACGCGCTCGCCACGACGCTCACCGACGAGGGCGAGACCGAGATGGCGTGGACGATCGGCGACCACGGCTTCTCGATGCGGCTGAGCACCTACGTGCCCTCGATCATCGGAGCGAACATCGAGGCGGCCGTCGCCCCGCTGCTGGCCGGCGCCGAGGTCGAGCGGAGCGACGTGCAGCGCTGGGCGATCCACCCCGGCGGCCGCAGCATCCTCGACAAGGTGCAGGCCTCGCTCGCCCTCAGCGACGAGCAGCTGGCCCCGTCGCGCGAGGTGCTGCGAACCAACGGCAACATGTCGAGCGCGACCGTCCTCTTCATCCTGCGGCGCCTGCTGCACGGCGAGGCGGCCGACGGCGAGCGGATCGGCGCGATGGCGTTCGGGCCCGGACTCACCGTCGAGCTCGCGCTGCTCACCAAGCGGGGCGGGGAGTGACTCCGCGCGCCCCTCTCGCGCCGGATCTGCGCCACCGCGAGGTCTCCGAGCAGGAGCTGATGGACGACCCGGACTGCGACCGGACCCTGCTCGATGCCACCTACGCCCGCTTCGGCACCGTGAACCGGCTGGTCTCGGGGTGGCGCGGCCTCTACCGCTCGCGCCTGCGTCCGCTGCTGCGGCCCGACGAGCCGTTCCGCCTGCTCGACATCGGATCGGGAGGCGGCGACGTCGCCCGGTCCCTCGCCGGCTGGGCCCACGAGGACGGCCTCCGCCTGGCGATCACCGCCGTCGATCCGGACGAGCGCGCCTCCGCGTTCGCCACGTCCACGCCCGCGCCGCCCGGAGTCGAGTTCCGCCGCGCGAGCAGCGCCGACCTGGTCGCCGAGGGCGAGCACTTCGACCTGGTGACCTCCAACCACGTGCTGCACCACCTGTCGCCGGAGTCGCTCGCCGACCTGCTCGCCGACAGTGAGCGCCTGGCCCCGCGCGCCCTCCACAACGACATCGAGCGCTCGCGGCTGGCCTACACGGCCTACCTGCTGGCCACACGACCGATCGCGGCCGGCTCGTTCCTCCACTACGACGGGTCGCTGTCGGTGCGGCGCAGCTTCACCGCCGCCGAGCTGCGGGCTGTGGCGCCCGAGGGGTGGCGGGTCGAGCGCGCGGCGCCCTACCGGCTGCTGCTCGCGCGGGGCGAGGTGTGAGGACGCGGCGGAGGGTGAGCGCTTCCGGTCCGCTCTGGCTGCGCGCCGCCGCTGTCAGCTACTCCGCCAACTGCGCCCTCGGCACCGCCGTCGCCACCGGCGCTCTCCGCACGGGCCGCTGGCACTGGATCCATCACGCGCTCTACATCTGCACGTCGACGCTCACCGCTCTGGCCTGGGCGACGCTGCGACGGTCGGACACCCGCGCCGCGTCCGCGCTGGCTCCCGCCGCCGTCCCGCTGGCGGTGATCCCCTTCGCGGGGACGCACGGACGTCAGCACCCGGCGATCGCGCTGGCGGCGGCTCCGTTCGTGCTCGCCGCTCTCGGGCGGACGCGGCGGCCGGCGCGGCGCCGAGGAGTGCTCCAGCGTCTCAGAGCCGGGTCAGCCCTGCGCTGACGCGCCCCGGCTTCTAGCGCGGGGGCTCGACGTCGCGGTCGGGGTCGGAGCGGTACGAGCGCAGCGCCTGCCAGCCGGCGATCGCGAGGATCAGCGCGCCGCAGAGCATCGTCAGCAGGTTCGGCACCGAGAAGCCGCTGCCCACGACCGAGTTGATGCCCGCGCCGAGCACGAACACACCTCCGAGAAGGTAGAAGATGACCCTCGTCTTCACCGTTCCACCGCTTCCCTCGAGCCTGCACAGGACCCTCGATGCTACCGCGCGCGCCCCGGGCCGCCGCCGCTCCCCCCTCTGCGCGATCGATCGGGGCAGGATCGAGGCATGGAGTTCCTCGATGTCGTCCGGCGCCGGAAGACCACCAACGGCGCGTTCCTGCCCGACCCCGTCTCCGAGGAGCACCAGCGGCTCCTGATGGAGGTGGCCGGCCGGGCGCCCTCGCAGCTCAACAGCCAGCCGTGGCGGTTCGTGCTCGTCGAGGAGCGCGAGACGATCGACCGGATCGCCGCGATCAGCGGCGAGAGCATGACCACCGCGATGTCGAACGGCACGTTCTTCGAGCGCTACAAGCCCTACTTCCGCTTCAGCAGCGAGGAGATGGAGCAGCGGCGCGACGGGATGCTGTTCGACAAGCTGCCGGCTCCGCTCCGCCCCTTCACGAAGCAGGTCTTCACGAAGCGCGGGCAGTTCCTGATGAACTCCCTCCGCGTCCCGCAGACGCTCGGCGAGGAGAACCGCCGGCTCGTCGCGGGATCGCCGCTGCTGCTCGGGGTGATGCTCGACCGCTCCGAGTACCGGCCGGGCGAGCTCTCCTCCTTCTACTCGGTGTTCAGCATGGGCGCCGCGATGGAGAACGTCTGGCTGAGCACGGTCGAGCTGGGGATGGGGATCCAGTTCGTGTCGTTCCCGATGGAGGTGCCGGGAGCGTGGGCGCGGATCGAGTCGCTGCTCGCCGTGCCCGACGAGCTGGAGCTGATGGCGGTGTACCGGCTCGGCTACCTGCCTCCGGAGCAGCGGCGGCCGGCGATCGACTGGTCCTCGCACCAGCGGAAGCTTCCGTCGCAGTACGTCTTCCGCGGCACCTGCGCGACTCCGCAGGAGGGGTGGGACGCGCCGGCCGGGCCGTGACGGGATCCTGAGCGGCGCGGCCGGCACCCGGAGGTGCCCGCGCTCGCTCCCGGGCCGGCCCCGGCCGACGGGAGATCCGCGACGGAGCATCGACTCTCGCTACATGCGTCGGCTAACGTGGCGCCCAGCACGCCCGGCAGTGCTACGTCCCGTCCGCGGGACTGTCAATGGGGGTCCGGCGTGTCTCCCGCCCGATTCCCCGCACCGGGGTCCGAGCGGATACCGTCCCCCGAGGAGCCGTCCGCCAGGGCCGGCCCGATGAACGAAGGGGGCCCGTGGCCACGCTCATCTACGGACCGCAGAACCTCGAGATCGAATTCGAGGAGCGCGTCCTCGCGCACCTGAAGGTCGCCGTCCTCTCGAAGCTGCGCCGCAACGAAGCCTTCTCGCTCTCGTGGATGGAGGACGCCTCCACCGGACACGGCCGGAGCTCCGTCTGGCTGCACCCGTCGGTGCCGCTGCACTTCCGCTTCACCGAGGCGCACCAGCCCAAGCTCAACCGCGCGTGGATCGAGCAGATGCTCAGCGTCGCCAGCATGCACGGCGAGCTCTCGGTCCTGCCGGAGCCCGAGGAGCAGCGCCAGGGCTCCTGAGCTCCGCCGCTCCTGGGCCCCGCTGCCCCCTGATCGCACGGCCGTCAACCCCGTCCCCTCTGCGGGGGACGCGAAGTACCGTCGAGAAGACGTCCCCGGAACCATCGGCGGACGTCGACGGACGGAGACGACCATGACGGACACCGCGCGAGCGACCGGCCTGCCCACCCTCACCCCGGTGCGGACGCTCCGCAAGGAGCAGCCGATCGAGCCGCGCCGCGTGCCGGACTCCGTCTCCGTCGGCTCCCAGCCGGTCATCGGCTGCCGGATCGACGTGAGCGGCCGCTCCTTCGTCGTCGAACTCGACATGGCCGGCATCTTCCTGCGCCAGGTGCGCCGGAGCCTGCGCGAGGGTGAGGGCGGCCTCGTGCTGCTGCGCCACGTCGACGGGATCGAGATGATCCCGTTCTCGCGCGCAACGCCGTTCGACGTCTCGGACATCGTCTGCCCCGAGGGCGTCGAGCCCGCGGACGCCCGCTCGGCCCTGGGGCTCCGCGACCGCTGATCCGCGACGGGTGGCGTGCTCCGCCCCGCGCCCGCCCTTGAGCGGGATCAGTTGGGGAGCGACGCCTCGATCAGGTCGACGATCCGCGGGTCGTCGGGCTCGACCGTCGGGCGGAACCGGTGGACCGTGCCGTCGGCCGTGATCAGGAACTTCTCGAAGTTCCACTTCACCCGGCCGGCCTTGCCGTTCTCGTCCTCCGCCTTGGTGAGCTCCGCGTAGAGCGGATGCGCCGAGCGGCCGTTGACGCGGACCTTCTCGAACATCGGGAAGGTGACCCCCCAGGTCGTCGAGCAGTACGCCTTGATCTTGTCCTCGTCGCTCAGCTCCTGGAGGAACTGGTTGCTCGGGAAGCCGAGGACCGTGAATCCGCGCTCCCCGTAGCTCTTCTGCAGGGCCTCGAGCTTCTCGTACTGCGGGGCGAGGCCGCAGCGGGAGGCGACGTTGACGATCAGCCGCACGGGCGGGTAGTCGGCGAGGGTCGACGTGGTGCCGTCGATCGTGGTGAGGGGGATGTCGGCGATCGTGTCGGGCACGGAGGGCTCCTTCGGACGTGGTGCGTCGACGCTACTCCCCGCCGCCGAGGGAACCCCGAGTCGTGGAGGCGGCTCGCTGCGGGTTCCCGCGACGGTCCGGGGTTCCCTCGGCGCGCACCTGCCTCCACCATGGGGGGATGGCCGCCTCGCAGCAGATCGTCTCGGTCGGCGGGCGGAGGCTGCGGCTGACGAACCTCGACAAGGTCGTCTACCCGGAGACGGGCTTCACCAAGGCCGACGTGCTCTCCTACTACGCCTCCGTCGCCTCCGCGATGCTTCCCCATCTCGCGCGCCGCCCGGTCACCCGGAAGCGCTGGGTCGACGGAGTGGGCACCGCCGAGCATCCGGGCGAGGTCTTCTTCGAGAAGAACCTCCCCTCCTCCGCCCCCTACTGGCTGAGCCGGACCCGGCTCGCGCACTCGTCGCGCGACGTCGAGTACCCGCTGGTCGACGACGTCGCCGGGCTCACCTGGCTGGCGCAGCAGGCGGCGCTCGAGCTGCACGTCCCGCAGTGGCGGGTGGGCTCCGACGGCGAGCGCCGTCCGCCCGACCGCCTCGTGCTCGACCTCGACCCGGGCGAGGGTGCCGGACTCGCCGAGTGCGCCGAGGTCGCGTTCCTCGCCCGCGACCTCCTGGAGGGGATGGGGCTGGCTCCGCTGCCGGTGACCAGTGGGAGCAAGGGGATCCACCTCTACTGCCCACTGGACGCCTCCGCCTCCAGCGACCAGATCTCGGCGGTCGCGCACGAGCTGGCGCGCGTGCTCGAGTCGGACCACCGCGACCTCGTCGTCTCGGACATGAAGAAGACCCTGCGCGAGGGCAAGGTCCTCGTCGACTGGAGCCAGAACAGCGCGGCGAAGACCACCATCGCCCCCTACTCCCTCCGGGGGCGCCTCCGGCCGGCCGCCGCCGCGCCCCGCACGTGGGAGGAGCTGGGTGCCGACAACCTGCGCCACCTGTCGCCCGACGAGGTGGTGGAGCGGCTGCGGAGCGACGGCGACCTCCTCCGCCCGCTGCTCGCCGCCCGGGGTGCCGGGCTCGAGCCGACCCCGGAGCGGATGGCGGGCTTCGCCGCGACGGACGCCTCCTCCGACCGCCTGGCGACCTACCGCAGCATGCGCGACGCGTCGAGGACGCCGGAGCCGGTGCCCGAGGCGGGGTCCGCGGGCTCCTCCTCGGGCGACTCCTTCGTCATCCAGGAGCACCACGCGCGGCGCCTGCACTACGACTTCCGGCTCGAGCACGACGGCGTCCTGGTCAGCTGGGCGGTGCCGAAGGGCCCGCCGCTGGAGGGCGACCCGAACCGGCTCGCGGTGCAGACCGAGGACCACCCCCTCGAGTACGCGACCTTCGAGGGCACGATCCCGGCCGGCGAGTACGGCGGCGGCGAGGTGCGCATCTGGGACGAGGGCACCTACGCGCTCGAGAAGTGGCGCGAGGGGAAGGAGGTGATCGCGGTGCTGACCGGCCGCCCCGACGGCGGGCTCGGCGGCGAGCCCCGTCGCTACGCCCTGCTGCACACGGGCTCGAGGGAGGGCGCCGAGAAGAACTGGCTCCTGCACCTGATGGCGCCGGGTCCCGCTCACGGGCACGGGACGCAGCGACGGGGCCGGGCGGCCGCGTCCGCCGCGTCGCCCGCTCCCCGCCCCGCACCCTCCGCCGACCGCCCGGCCGAGGACTCCGCTCCGCGCCGCCACCGCCCCATGCTCGCCACGGCCGGACGCCGCGGCGACGTGGACCCCGGGGCCGCGATCGAGATGAAGTGGGACGGCTACCGCGCTCTCGTGCGGGTGCAGGGCGGCACCGCGACCCTCACGAGCCGCAACGGCAACGACCTGACCGCGGCGTTCCCCGACCTGCTCGCCCCGCTCGCCGAGGCCGCCGCCGACGCCGTGCTCGACGGCGAGATCGTCGCCCTCGACGCTCGCGGGCGCCCCGACTTCGGCGCCCTGCAGACCCGCGGCGGGCTGACGAAGCCGCGCGAGATCGAGGCGGCCGCCCGGTCCACTCCGGTGCACCTGATGGTCTTCGACCTGCTCGAGCGCGCAGGAGAGGACCTGACCGGGTGCGATTACGACACCCGTCGCTCGGCACTGGTCGAGCTCGTCGCCGAGAACGAGCGCGTGCACGTCCCGTCCGTGTTCGACGGCGACCTGGAGGAGGCGATGGCCACCAGCCGCACCCTCGGCCTCGAGGGCGTGGTCGCCAAGCGCCGCGACTCGCGCTACCAGGAGGGCAGCCGCTCGCGCGACTGGATCAAGCTCACCCACCACCGGCTGCAGGAGGTCGTGATCGTGGGCTGGCGCGAGGGCGAGGGCGGCCTCCAGGGGTCGGTCGGGGCGCTGCTGACCGCGATCCCCGGCGAGGACGGGCTCGCGTACTCGGGCCGTGTGGGCACCGGCTTCAGCGACCGCGAGCGCCGCGGACTGGTCGACCGCCTGGCCGAGCACGCCACCGAGGAGCCCGCCGTCTCCGTCCCTCCGCTCGAGTCGCGCGGCGTGCACTGGGTGTCGCCCGTCCTGGTCGGCGAGGTCCGCTACCGCGAGCGCACCGCCTCCGGCACCCTCCGCCAGCCGGTCTGGCGCGGCTGGCGCGCCGACAAGGCCGCCGAGGACGTCCGCGTGGTGGAGCCGGGCAGCTGACCCTCCGGTCTTCCGACTGCGAGGCCCGGCATCGCCGCTCGCGCCGCCGATCCGCTGCGGCCCCGGGCACCTCAGTCCAGGCGCACCCCGCGCAGCAGGAGGAGGGTCGCGCCGACCGCGGCACCGGTGCCGATGAGGACGCCGCCCGCTCCAGCCGCCGCCGCGAGGACGCCGAGGAGACTGGGCAGGGCGATCAGCCCGAGGCGGTTCCCGGCCAGGCGCAGCGCGAGGGCGCGGCCGTGGCGGTCGGCGGGGGTGCGCTCGATCAGCCAGGACATCGTGATGGGCTGGCCGATCCCGAGGCCCAGGCCGAGGGCGGCGACCGCGACGAAGAGGAGCACGGTCGGCGCGGGCAGGGCGACCAGCACCAGGCAGAGCGCCGAGATCAGGATGCCGCCCACCATCACCCGGGTGCGCCCGAGCCGGGCGGTGGCCGCGCCGAGGAGGAGCCGCGAGGCCATCGACGCGAGCGCGCGCACGGTGAGCAGGGCTCCGACGACGCCGGCCGGGAGCCCGCGCTCGGCGCCGAGGGCGGGGAGGTAGACGACGGTCAGGTCGACGGCGGCGACGACGGTCGCGCTGGTCAGCAGGGCGCGCGCGAGGCCCGGCACCCGGAGGAGACCGAGCGTCGAGCCCGGAGCCGCCGCCCCTTCCGCCGCGGGTCCGCGCGGGGACGGGCTGCGGATCCCCGCCGTCGAGACGAGCAGCAGCACCGCGAGGATCCCGCCCACGAGGAACAGCGGCGCCGGGTCGGGCCGCACCGAGCCGCCCGCGAGCACCGGGATGAACGCGGGCCCGATCGCCTGCCCGAGCGACGCGGCGAACGTGTAGTAGCCGAAGCGGCTGTCGAGCCGCGTCCCTCCGGTGCCGCCCGCGACGACGGTCTGCTGCCCGACCACGCAGCCCAGGTGCCCCGCGCCGAGCAGGGCGATGCCGAGGAGCAGCCCCGCGACGCTCCCGCCCGCCAGGAGCAGCACCGCGGCCGCTCCCACCGCGACGAGCGAGCCGACGGCCATCACCGCCCGGGCGCCGACCCGGTCGACCAGCCCGCCCACCGGCAGCGCGATCAGCAGCGGCACCAGCGCGAACGAGGCGCCGAGCGCCCCGAGCGCCCAGGCCGGCACGTCGAGCCGGATCGCCTGGTAGACGGCGGCCGGCCGGAGCAGGAACGCGACGGCCTGGATGAGCACGGCGTGCGCGAGCAGGGACGGAGTCGCCAGGCGGTTCCGCACGCACGCTCCTTCCCGCGGCGCTCGGCCGAGCACCCGCTCCCCCATCCTCCTCCCGGTGCCGCCGCCGAGTCGCCCGGGAAGGATCGTCCTGCCCCCTCGAGAACGGGCCTTCTCGTGCGACTCAGCCCTGCGGCGGCGGCGAGGGGAGCGCGTGCGCGGGCAGGGTGCCGAGGCGGTGCCGGCCGCGGAGGAGGAACCAGGCCAGGCCGATCCCGACGACCGCGGCGATCACGACGACCGCGCTCCAGCGCAGCTCCTCCCCGTAGACCTCGACGCGCGGCCACGCGAGGTCGACCGTCATCGCCGCGCCCCAGAGCACCGCGACGATGTTCACCGGCAGGCCCGCGCGGCCGAGCGAGAAGCGCCCGGGCGCGGCTGCGGGCCACCGGCCGCGGAGCCGGGCGATCAGCAGCGGCACCGTCACCAGCAGGTAGGCGAGGTAGATCAGGATGACCGCCACGCTCGTCACGGCCGTGAAGATCGCCGGCGTCCCGATGTTCACGACCAGGATCAGCACCGCGAGCACCCCCACGACCAGCGCCGGCGCCACCGGTGTCCCGCGCCGCGGGTCGACGCGGGCGAGCACGCGGCTGCCGGGCAGGGCGTTGTCGCGGGCCATCGCGAAGATCAGTCGGATGGCCGCCGTGTGCACCGCCAGCGCGCACACCGTGATCGCGACGACAACGCAGAGCAGGAGGACCGATCCGAGGGGGCCGCCGAGCACCTGCAGCACGATCCGCTGCAGCCCGCCCGACGCCTGCCCGAGCGCCGGGTCGGCGAGGTCGGGCGCCGAGAGGATGCCCAGCAGCAGGATGAGGCCGCCGAGGACGAAGGAGGCGGTCACCGCCCGCAGGATCGCCGTCGGCGCGGTCCGGCGCGGATCGACCGTCTCCTCGCCGAGCGAGCCCGCGGTGTCGAACCCGTACATCACGTACGCCGACGCGATCGCGGCGATGAGGAACGCGCCGGCGTACCCGCCCGGCGTGCTCCCGCCGTAGCCGCTGGTGTCGAGCAGCACGGTCGGCGGATGCACCACGTTCACCGCGAGCACCGCCACCAGCAGCACCGCCGCGACGAGCTCGATCAGCACGCCGACGCTGTTGATCCGGGCCATCAGCTGCACGCCGCGCGCGTTGACCGCGGTGGTGAACGCGATCAGCAGTCCTCCCCAGACCACCGCGCTCACCCCCGCGGAGCCGCCGAGCTGGAACCCGCTCCAGATCTGCGGGAGCGTCGCCTGGTACGCCAGCACGACGGCCGCGAGCGTGACCACGGACGCGGTGGCCATCAGCCAGCCCGCCATCCAGCTCACCGTCGGCCCGGCGAGGCGCTTGCTCCAGTTGTAGACGGAGCCGGCGACCGGGTAGCGGGCGGCGAGCTCGGCGAAGCACAGCGCGACCATGAGCTGCCCGGTGAACACGATCGGCCAGGACCACCAGTAGGCGGGACCGCCGAGCGCGAAGCCGAAGGAGAAGAGCTGGAACGTGCCGGTCAGGATCGAGATGTAGCTCACGCCCGCGGCGAAGCTGCCGAAGCGGCCGATGCCGCGGGTGAGCGAAGGGCGGTACCCGAACTCGGCGGTCCCGTCGTCAACGTCCTCGGCGGTGCTCATCGGGCTCCCCCTCGCGGGCACGCTCGTCGCACCGAGGTCAGGATGCCAGCCGCCGCCCGGCCGCACGACTCCCCCGTCCCGGGCGTCCGTCAGCGGGTGCTCAGCGCTCGCCCCGCTCCCGGTGCACAGGACTCGGGCGGCCCCCGCGGACGGGAGCGGCGTCAGCCGTGCGCCGCGAGCCGGGTGCGCTGGGGCACCAGGAGCTCGAGCAGCTCCTCGACCCCGTCGACCCGCTGCGGCTCGACCGGGTGCCCGGGTCCGCACGGCTTGTAGGCGGGCGGATCCACGTTCAGGACGTGCCCGACGGGCCGCCCCTTCTCCCAGACCGTGAGGAGGAAGGCGCCGTCCCGCTCGTCGGGGGCGCCGATCTCGAAGACCCGGCCGCGCACGATGGCGCACTGCGGCTCCTTGCGCGCGAGGCGCACCCAGAAGGGATGGTCTCCGGTCATCGTGCCCGTCCTCCCCGGCCGACCCGCGGCCGTGCCCGTAGCGGTCGACCGGTGATCGTGTCGTCGGCGACCCGCAGGGCCACGGTACGTCCGCCTCCCCTCAGCCGATCAGGGGGTTCACTGCGGAGCCTCGCAGTGGTAGCGGACGCCGGTCGCGCCCGGACGCGCACGACGGGGAACCACTCACTGCTCGTAGGAGTCCTCGTAGTCGGCACCACTGGTCAGCTCGCCGTCGCCGGGTTGCACGGGATGCTCGCCGGTGAGCGCGTCGATCCGCGCGCGCAGCCGTGCCACCTCCGCCGCGTTGTCCGGTTCGGGCAGGTCGCTCGGCGTGGTCTCGACGATGAGGGCGGCCGCGGCGTTCACGAGGAAGGTGGCGTCGACCGTCCCGCCGTCGGCGCCGATCCCCGTGTACTCGACGGTGTCGGCCGCGCCCTTCGAGGCGAGGGCGACGGCGTATTCGACGAGTGCGTCGGCCGCCTCGTCCCCCACCAGGATCGTCTTGTCGGCGAAGAGGATGTGCTTCATGCCGCCCATGCTCGGCAACGCCGGCTGCGTGGAGGGAGGAGGTTGACAGAGGACCGCCGCTGACGGAAGACCTGGACAGATCGAGCAGAGAATGGCAGACCCGGGTTGTCGGATCCGTCCGGTCTGCGGAAGGGTGGAGGCAACGGCGGGCGTCTGCCTGCCGGAGATCAGGGGCTGGAGACGCCGATGGGGAAGCTGCACTACGACGGGACCGTCGAGATCGACTTCGAGGACCGCGTGCTCGCGCACCTGCAGATCGTCATCACCGCGAAGCTGCGCCGCAACGAGTCGTTCCTGCTCAGCTGGCGCGACGACCACAGCATGGGCGACGGCCGCAGCGCGATCTGGATCCACCCCTCCCACGCGCTCCGCTACAAGTACTTCGGCGGCCGGATGCCCCGCATCAACCCCGCCTGGATCTCCGCGCTCACCGACCTCGCGAACTCCGCGGGCGGGCTGTACGTGATCTCGGAGCCCGCCGAACCGGTGCGTCCTCCGGCGAAGGGCGACCAGCTGTGAAGCGCATCGACCTGATCTACAACGGCACCGCCTACACGGTCAACAACAGGAGCCTCGAGGAGTTCCGCGCCGAGGTCGAGGCCGCCCTCGCCTCCCCGACCCCGCAGTGGCTGACCGTCAACTACGGCGAGGGACGCGCGAACCCGGCGCTCCTCCTCATCACGCCGTACACCCCGCTGTCGATCATCACGAACGACTTCGACGAGCTCAACGCAGAGCACGAGTAGCGGCGGACCTCGGGGAGGTCAACCACGTCGTCCGGTCGATCCGCGCCCCGTACCGTCGGGCAGGACCTCGTCGACGTCGTGCGCGGACCCCGCACGGCGACACCCGATCGACACCGCCCGCGCCCCGGCGCGCAGAACAACGGCCGCGGACACCCGGCCAGGAGCCGTGATGACAGATCCCGCCTTCGCCGTCCTCGACGACCTCATCGCCGCCCTCGAGCGTCCCGGCTCGATCGACTCCGGCCTGAGCCGCTCCGTCGCCGTGCAGGCCGCCGTCCTCCGGCTCCCGTCGCCCCGCACCGCGCACCGTCCGCGCCCGACGAGCCGCTTCACGGGCCGTCGCCTCGTGCGCCCGGGCAGCGCAGCCAGGCGGGCTCCCGCGCGTCACCGCGTCGTGGTCCCCGCCGGTCCGGCGGAGCGTCGCTCCGAGCGGAGCCGACGGCTAAAATGGGCGCGGTGACCGACTCCGACGCTCTCTGCGACCCGTATCTGCGCGGGTATCCGATCGACGGCGTCGCGATCTCCACGCTCGGCAGCCCCTTCGGCGGCGAGACCGTCGCCGCGAGCGACAGCACCGCGAGCCGGCTGGACGAGATCCAGATCGACCTCGGCGAGGGCCCGTGCTGGGAGGCGATCCGCGCTGCCGGCCCCGTCTCGGTGCCGGACACCGGCGCGGAGGAGCGCTGGCCGCTCTTCACCGAGGCGATCGGCCCCACGGCGGTGCGCGCGGTCTTCGCCTTCCCGCTCTCGATCGCGGGGCTCTCGATCGGCGCGGTCGACCTCTACTCCCGCCGCCCCACGTCGCTCAGCGACTCCCTCCTCGGCCGGATCAGCGCCTCGACCACCGCGACGGCGCTGCTGGTGCTTGCCGCGGTGCTGCGCGACAACGAGGTCGAGGAGAGCACGAATCCGCGCTCGCGACGCGTGGTGCACCAGGCGACCGGCATGATCATCGCGCGCTACGGCAGCACGGCCGAGGAGGCGCAGCTGCTGCTGCGCGCCCACGCCTTCGCCCAGCAGCGCTCCGTCGTCGATGTCGCCTCCGGCATCGTGGCCCGGCACGACGGGTTCCCCGACCGCCCTCTCACCGCCCAGGACGACACATGGTGACGAACTCCCGCGAGCGCAGCGTCATCCAGACGTTCGTCGCCCTCTCCGACACACTGGTCGACGACTACGACGTCGTCGACTTCACCCAGACCCTCGTGGAGAGCAGCGCGACCCTCTTCGACGCCGTCTCGGCGGGGCTCGTCCTCGCCGACTCCACCGGCTCCCTCGAGGTGCTCGCCTCCACGGACGAGGACACCCGGCTGATCGAGCTGCTCCAGCTCGACAGCGGGTCGGGCCCGTGCATCCAGTGCTTCGAGACCGGGCGGCCGGTGATCGTCGAGGACGCCCGCGCCGTGGGCGAGGAGTGGGCGGAGTTCCGGACGCTGGCGGTCGAGCTCGACGTGCTCTCGGCGCACTGCGTGCCGATGCGCTCGGCGGGGACGACGATCGGCTCCCTCAACCTCTTCCAGGCCCGGCCGGGGCGGCTCGATCCTGACGACATCGCGGTCGTGCAGGCGTTCGCCGACGTCGCGACGATCGGGATCCTGCACCAGCGCGCGCTCCAGCAGAGCACGGTCACTCAGGAGCAGCTGCAGCACGCCCTCGACAGCCGGGTGCTGATCGAGCAGGCGAAGGGGATCCTCGCCTACGCCCACCGCACCACGGTCGAGCAGGCCTTCGAGGTGCTGCGGGTCCGCGCGCGAGCGACGTCGACCCCGATCACGACGCTCGCCCAGGAGATCATCCGCGACTACCGGCGCTGACGCTCCGCGCCCGCGGAGCAGGAGCGGGGCGCATCCGCGCCGGCGGCGCCGCGGCTCGGAGCTCAGTACTCGTTCTCGAGCTCCCACGTCGCGCGGGGGTCGACGTCCGAGGCGGGCACCGGACCGCCCGCGCCGTCGAGCGCGTCGAGGCGCTCGAGGATCTCGGCGCTCGACTCCGCCGCTGCGCTACCGGTCCCTGCGACCACCAGGGGGACGCCGAGCCCGACGGTGAGCGTCACGACGGAGGAGGGGGCCGAGTCGTCGGCGACGCTGACCGTGCTCATCCGGTGCTGCTGCGCGAGCGCGAGCGAGTAGCGGACGACGGCGTCGGCGGTCGCGTCGTCGAGGGAGAGGGAGCCTCCGGTGTGGAAGAGCGTCGTCATGGTCAAGTCCTCGCAGGGCAGGCGGATGGGCATGGTTCCGTCACCGGGGGCCAGGATGCGGTGCGTTCACGCTACGCCCCGGGCGCTCGCGGGTGCAGGTCTTGCGCCGAGGCGTGCCCCTGGCGCATGGTTCGCTCCCGACGCCCGAGCAATTCCCCCATGGCTCTGAGGCGGCCCACATGTTAACGTGAACAGACGCGTCGGTCCCCTCGGCTCGACGCATCCCTCCCCTGAAGGAAAGGTCTCGACGATGAGACGACGCTCCCCGGAGCCCCCTGCCGCCGCGCCTCGGCGCCGCGTGCGATCCCTCTTCCTCTCCGCTCTCGCCTGCACGAGCGTCGCCCTCACCGGCGCTCTCGTCCCCGTCTCGGCGCAGGCCGTCGACGTCCCGGCGCCCACCGCGCACTACGACATGTCCCACGCCGGCTCGGCCCTGCTCGACATCTCGGGCAACGGACGCAACGCCACCCTGACCGGCCTCACCGACGCGTCCTTCGCGAACGCCGGCGGCGACCAGGTCGCCCGGTTCAAGAACGACGGCTACGCGAGCCTCCCCCAGGGCCTGGTCACCGGAGCCGACAACGCGTTCGCCGTCGAGTACACGGTGAAGACGCAGACCACCGCCAACCAGTTCGGCTGGGTCATCGGCGACGGCGTCGGCCCGTGGAACACCACGCAGCTCGGCAACCACGTCTTCGTGAACCCGCGCAACCCGGACGGCTCGCCCAGCGGACAGGTCCTCGCGGGCATCCGCGTCAAGGAGCCCACCAGCAACGGCGAGACCCGCATGCCGTTCGGCGGCACGCTGAACCCCGGGTTCACGACCCTCACGCTCGTCGGCACCGGCACGGGGTCGAGCACCGTGCTGACCCTCTACCGCGACGGCACGCAGATCTCGACCGCGAACACCACGAAGTCGATGGCGAGCATCGTCCCGTCCGGGTCCACGCTCGGCTACCTCGGCCGCTCGCTCTACTCCGGCGACGCGCTCGTGACCGCCGACGTCACCGACGTGAAGTTCTGGGACACCTCCCTCACCGCCGAGCAGGTCGCCTCGAGCATGCCGACCGCCGCGGCGAAGGCGTCCGCGACCTCCGCCCTGCTGCGCTCGGACATCCAGCCCGTCCTGCTGGCCGGCAACCCGTCGCTGGCCCAGGTCTCCTCGAACCTGACGCTGCCCGCCTCCAGCAGCGGCGTCCCGCTCACCTGGACCTCCTCGAACAGCGCGGTCGTCTCGACCACCGGCGTCGTCTCGCGCTCGATCGCGCAGAACACCCCGGTCACCCTGACGGCGACCACCGCCCAGGGCGCGACGATCGCCTTCGAGGTGGTCGTGCTCGCCCCGAGCATCAACGACGACCTCGACGCGCTGAAGCTCGCCACGCGCACCACCGAGAACCTCCCCCTCGCGGTGAAGGGCGCCCGGAACGGCACCGACATCACCTGGACCTCCTCGGACCCGGCCCTCGTCACGCCGACGAACACCTCCTACGCGGCTCCGGCGGTCGGCGCGGCCGACCCCTACCGCGGCGGCGGCGTCGTCACCCGGCCGGCCTACGGCTCCGGAGACAGGACCGTCACCCTCACCGCGACGGCCACCCTCAACGGCGTCACCGAGACGCGCGCCTTCACGCTGACGGTCGCCGAGCTCGGCCGCACCGCTCCCGACGCGGGCTACGCCTCGGCGTACTTCAAGTCGGACGGCGACGAGAAGATCTACCAGGCCGCGACCTCGGGCAACGACTTCTTCACCTTCTCGCCGGTCAACGGCGGGAAGGCGGTCATCACCTCGACGACCGACACGAAGGGCCTGCGCGACCCGTTCATCCTCCGCTCGCACAACGGCGACAAGTACTACATGGTCGCCACCGACCTCTGCATCTCCTGCGGCACCGGCTGGGGCGACGCCCAGTCCAAGGGCAGCCTGAAGATCGAGGTCTGGGAGTCGACCGACCTGGTGCAGTGGACCCGCACCAACGGCGCCGACACCGGCATCACGGTGAACCAGCCGGCCGCCGGAATGACCTGGGCGCCCGAGGCGTACTGGGACGACGCCCTGCAGTCCTACGTCGTGTTCTTCTCCTCGCGCCTCTACTCCGACGCGACGAAGACCAACAGCGACAAGCTCTACGCCCGCGTCTTCTCCGTGATCACCCGCGACTTCCGCACCTTCACCGCTCCTCCCGCCACCTGGCAGGACACCGGCTACGCGCGGATCGACTCGACGATCACGAAGATCGGCGACTACTACTACCGCTTCACCAAGAACGAGGAGGGCGGCGCCGCCGGCACCCTCGAGGCCGGAAAGGACATCTTCCTCGAGAAGTCGAAGGTCCTGACCGCCGGGACGACCTCCTCGAACTGGAGTGCCGACCCGAACACCACCTGGCAGCTCACCGACACCCGGATGACCTCGCTCGAGACCGGCCAGGCCGGTGAGGGACCCGAGATCATCAAGCTGAACGCGGGCGACCCGAACGACACCACCGGCACGGGCGACGGCTACGCGTTCCTCGTCGACAACTACGGCGACGGCGGCTACAAGGCCTTCCTCACCTCCGGAGCGGCCATCGCCGGCAGCTCGCAGACGAACCGCCTCTCGCAGTCGGCCGACTGGAACGTCTCGCCCAAGAGCCGCGCCGGCCTCCCGGCCAGCCCGCGGCACGGTGCGTTCGTGAGCGTCCCGCAGACGGTCCTCACCGCCATGAAGAACTGGACCGGCGTCACCGCCGTCGACTCCACCACGACCCTCACCGCCGACGGCCGCACGGTCACGGCGACGGTCGCGGCGGCCGACAAGGGCGACGTCGTCGGCTCGGTCACCTTCACCGGCGGCTCGTGGACCTCGACCGTCCCGCTCTCCGGCGGCTCGGCGAGCGTCTCGGTCCCGGCGGACGTGACCGGCGTCACGGCCTCCTACACCGGGTACGCGGACAAGCTGGTGCGCACGTCGGTCTCGGCCGTCGTCCCGCTGGACACCCTCGAGCTCGTCCCCGCGGTCGCCACGCGCTGCGTCGCCGGCAAGATCGTGCTCACCGCGACCGTGAAGAACACCGATACCGCTGCCGCGGACGTCACGATCACCTCGGCCTACGGCTCGAAGTCGGTCACCGCGGTCGCTCCCGGCTCGTCCGCCTCCGCCGCCTTCACCACCCGCCTGGCCTCGATGCCGGCCGGCACGGTGACGGTGACCGGATCGGCGACCGGCCAGCCCGCGTTCACCGCGACGGTCCCCGTGGCCGCCGCGCGCTGCTGACGCACTGACGACGAAGGGCCCCCTCCTGCGCTCGCGCGGAAGGGGGCCCTTCGTCGTTCCCGGGTCAGACGGTGGGAGCGAGCAGGTCCGCGTGGTGGGCGGCCGCCACGTTCGGGTGGGCCCGGAGCCGGTAGCGCAGCGCGTTCTCGCCGTAGGTCTCGAGGATCGGCGCGTTCGTCGGGTCGACCGAGAGGCCGGACTTGAGCTCCTCGGGCAGCGGGAGCGAGGGCATGGTGGCCGAGAGCGCGGGATTGAAAAAGAACGGGATCGAGATCCGGTCCGTTCCGATCAGCGGCGAGATCACGCGGTGCAGCGTGGCCTTGAGGTAGCCGCCCGTGGCGAGCTCCAGCATCTCGCCGATGTTGACGACGAACGCGCCCTCCATCGCGGGTGCCTCGATCCACGAGCCGTCGTGCTCGACCTGCAGGCCGCCCTTGCCGGGCTCGACCAGCAGCAGCGTCAGCACGCCGCCGTCGCGGTGCGCGCCCACGCCCTGCTTGGGCTCCGGGTCGGAGGTGCCCGGGTAGCGGACGACCTTCACCAGCGAGAACGGCCGCTCGGCGAACGCCTCGTCGAACACGTCCTCCGGGGCGTCGAGTGCGACGGCCCAGGTGCGCAGCAGCCGGATCGCGACCGCCGCGAGCTCCGCGTGCCAGCGCTCGAAGACCTCGCGGAACTCCGGCAGCGCCTCGGGCCAGAGGTTCGGCCCCTCGAGGCGCTCGTAGTCGGCGACGCCGGGCCCGGCGGGAACGGCCGGTCGGTCGATGCCGATGTCGACCTGCTCGCGGTAGTCGACGTCGCCGTTGGTGAGCTCGGCGCCGAAGCGAGTGTAGCCGCGGAACTGCGGGCTGAGGGTGTTCTCGATCGCGAGCTTCTCCTCCTCCGGCAGGTCGAAGAAGCGGCGGGAGACGGCGACGACGTCATCGAGGAGGTCCTGGGGCACGCCGTGGCCGACGAGGTAGAAGAATCCCACGTCGTGCGTGGTCTCCCGGAGGTCGCGGCGGAAGGCGGCGGCCTCCGCCTCCCCCCGGTCGAGGCGGGACAGGTCGAGGATCGGCAGGGAATCGGTCATGCACTGACTCTCGCGCACGAACCTGCACAGCAGTCGATTGTTACGACAACCAAAACGGCGGGCCCAGCCACGGCGCGGAAGAGGTTCCTCCGCTCCGCGACCGGGCCCGCCGTGAGCGCCGAGTGTTACGGCGTGGGCATGCCGCCGTTGACGTGCAGCGTCTCGCCGACGACGTAGCTCGACTCCGGGGAGGCGAGGAACACATAGGCGGGAGCGAGCTCGGCCGGCTGACCCCAGCGTCCGAGCGGCGTCTGCGAGCCGACCTCGGGCAGCTTGTCGGACGGCTGGCCGCCCGCGGTCTGCAGCGGCGTCCAGATCGGGCCCGGGGCGACGACGTTCACGCGGATCCCCTTGGGCGCGAGCTGCTGCGCGAGCGCCTTCGAGAACGTGTTGATCGTGGCCTTCGTGCTGGCGTAGTCGACCAGCATCGGCGACGGCTGGTAGGCCTGGATCGACGAGGTGCTGATGATCGCGGAGCCCGGGGCGAGGTGCGGCACGGCCGCCTTCGTCATCCAGAACATCGCGTAGACGTTGGTCTTGAAGGTCTCGTCGAACTGCTCGTCCGAGAGCTCGAGGAAGTCCTCGACGTGCTGCTGCTTGCCCGCGTTGTTGACGAGGATGTCGAGTCCGCCCAGGCCCTCGACGGCCTTCGCGACGGCGCCCACCGCGAAGTCGTGGTCGGTGATGTCACCGGGGATGGCGACGGCGGTGCGTCCGGCCTCCTCGATCAGCGCGACGACCTTCTTCGCGTCCGACTCCTCCTCGGGGAGGTAGACGATCGCGACGTCGGCGCCCTCGCGGGCGTAGGCGATGGCGACGGCCGCGCCGATGCCCGAGTCGCCTCCGGTGACGAGCGCCTTGCGCCCGGTCAGGCGGCCGGAGCCGCGGTAGGTCGACTCGCCGCGGTCGGCGGGGTCGTCCATCTTCGAGTCGAGGCCGGAGCCCTCCTGGTACTGGGCCTCCGTGTCGATGTCGGCGAACATCGCGGTCGGGTCTTGGAACGTGTACTGGTCGTTCTGCGGAGTCTGGTCGTTCTGCGAAGTCATGTCTCGACGCTAGGCGCGCGGGATCGGCGACCGCGCGTGCTTGACAGCCCCGATCCGCCAGGACACAGGAGGTCTTCAGGAGCCGCGGAGCCCCCCGGATCGGGGAGAATGGTGCGGTGACCCGCGACGACTCCCTGTCCTTCGACACCACGGCGCCGCTGCCCGGCTGGCAGCACGCCTACTCCGGCAAGGTGCGCGACCTCTACACCCCCGACGACGCCGACCCCGTGCTCGGCGCCGACCGCATGCTCGTCGTCGCCAGCGACCGGGTCAGCGCGTACGACGCGGTCCTCGAGCCAGGGATCCCCGGCAAGGGCGAGCTGCTGACCACGCTCTCCCTCTGGTGGTTCGCGCAGCTCTCCGACGTCCCCAACCACCTGATCCCGGGCGCGATCCCCGAGGCGGTCCGCGGCCGGTCGATGCTGGTGAAGACGCTCGACATGTTCCCGATCGAGTGCGTCGTGCGCGGCTACCTCTCCGGCAGCGGCTGGAAGGAGTACCGGGAGACGGGCTCCGTCTGCGGCGTCCCGCTCCCCGAGGGCCTCCAGGACGGCGACGCGCTCCCCGAGCCGATCTACACCCCGGCCTGGAAGGCCCCGCAGGGCGAGCACGACGAGAACATCACCTTCGAGCGCACGGTCGAGATCGTCGGGGAGGAGGCCGCGGAGGCGCTGCGCACCCTCTCGCTCGCCGTCTTCCGCGAGGCGTCCACCATCGCCCTGGCCCGCGGCGTGCTGCTGGCCGACACGAAGTTCGAGTTCGGGGTCGACCGCGGGACCGGAGTCGTCACCCTCGGCGACGAGGTCCTCACGAGCGACTCCTCCCGCTACTGGGACGCCGACGACTACGACGCCGGCATCCGCGGCCGCTCGTTCGACAAGCAGATCGTGCGCGACTGGCTCTCCGACAACTGGGACGGCCAGGGCCTCCCGCCGACCCTCCCGTCCGAGATCGTCGAGCGCACGGCCGCGCGCTACCGCGAGCTCATCGAGCGCCTCACGCGCTGAGGCACCGGAACGACCTGTGGACGATCACCACCCTCGCGTCCGGCTGGAGGCCCGCGGCGAGGATCCGGACGAGGCGCGGCACAGCCTCGCGCGGCTCTACAACGGCGACGAGTGGCGCGCCGCCACCACCGCGGCCGACTTCAGCTACCGCTACGCCGCCATCGGCGACGGCGGGATGACCCTCCGCACCTCGCAGATGTCCGGGCGCCTCGCGGGCGGCGTGGGCGACTCGGACGACGTCGTCGTGCAGTGGATCGTGGGCGGCTCCGGCCGGATCGACGTCGGCCGCGCCTCGATCGCGATGGAGGAGAACCGTCCCGTCCTCTTCCCCGTCGGCCGGCCGTTCGCCTTCGACTACGTCGACTTCGACCAGCGCCTGGTGCACCTCGACCGGGGAGTGGTCGACCGGATCGCCGCCGAGCGCGGCCTCGTCGGCTCCCTCGTCTTCGACTCCGAGCACCGCCCTGACGCCGCGGCGATCCGCCGCTGGCGCACGGCCGTCGCCGACTCCGCCCGCGCGCTGCGCAGCGAGCGCGTCGAGCCGCTGCTCTGGGACGAGCTCACCCGCGCCACGGCCTCCGCGCTGCTCGACCTCTACCCTCCGGAGTCCGCTCCGGTCCCGCCCGAGCTCCTCGCCCCCCGGAACGCACGGATCCGCACGGCCGTCGAGTACGTGCACGCCCACTGCAGCGAGCCGATCGGCCCCGCCGAGATGGCGGCGGCGTCGGGCCTGACCGTCCGGGGCCTGCAGTCCGCGTTCCAGCGGGTGCTCGGGATGCGCCCGATCGCCTACCTGCGCCTGGTGCGGCTCGACCGCGCCCGGGTGGAGCTCGCCGTGAGTCCGCCCCTCGGGACGACGGTCGCCGCCGTCGCCCGGCACTGGGGCTTCGGGAACGCGGGCCGCTTCAGCGCGGCCTACGCGGAGCGATTCGGCGAGTCGCCGAGCGCCACGCTGCAGCGCTGATCAGTCGACGAGCTCGGGCGGCGGCTGCCCCTCAAGGATGCGGCTGAGGCCGTCGAGCAGCACCGCGACGGTCGCGGCCTCCGACTCGGGCACCTTCGCGACCATCGCGCGGATCTGCTCGTAGGTCGGGTCGTCGGTGCCGACGATGGCCTTCTGCGCGCGCTCCGTCAAGCAGAGGATGCGGCCGCGGCCGTCGGACGGGTCGGGAGTGCGGTCCACGTAACCGGCGCGGGCGAGGCGGTCGACGAGGAGGGAGACGGCCGCCGTCGTGATCGACAGGGCCGCGGACAGGTCGACGGCGCGGACGATCTCGTCGCGCCGCTCCCCGACCCCGATCAGCCGCAGGGCCGCGAGATCCGTGGCGCCGATGCCCAGGCGCCGCTCCACACGGCCGTCGTAGTCGCGCTCCGCCGTGCGCAATCGCGCGAGCAGAGCGAACAGGTCTGGCCGAGCGTCCATCGAGGTGCACCTTCCGAGCGGCAGGCGCCCCGGACGGGAACTCGCTGCCCCCATCGAACCACTTCTCCGGCGATCGGACGGCGTGTGTCCCGAAAGCGCAGTCGGCGCCGAGACTGTTAGTCAACCGACTTAGCAATACCTAGTGTCGACGGTGCGGCACGCCTTCCGTGCGCCGCCGACGGTGAGGAGGTGCGCGCGATGGGACGACTGCTCTACGGCGCACCCGCCAGCTCGCACTCCTTCGAGGACCGCGCCCTGGCCCACCTCCAGACCGTGATCACCTCGCGGTTCCGCCGCGGCGAGGGCTTCCTCCTGACGATCGAGGACGCCGAGGGCCGCCGGTCCGAACTGTGGCTCCACCCCGGCATCCCCACCCGCTACGAGTACGACGGCACCGCCGCGATCGAGCTGAACCCGCACTGGCTGCGCGAGCTCTCGAACGCCTCGAACGGCCGCCTCGGCCTCCACCTCCTCCCCGAAACCTCGTCGCCCGACGACCTCTCCGTGAAGAAGATCCCCGCATGAGCGACCACAACGGCACACTGTTCCGGCGCGGAGGCACCGTCCGCTTCGTCCGCTGGATCTCCTCCCGCGACGGCGGCTGGGCCCCCGAGATCGTGCAGGGGCGCTACCTCGAGCGCGACGACCGCGGCTGGCTGGTCGAGATCGAGGGCACCCCGACGGTGCTCGCGAAGGACGACTGGGCCGTCTACCGCTGACCGGCCGTGCGCTCGGCGTACTGTTGAGCAGGTGCGTTCTCGTGATCGCCGCGGCATCACCTCGGCTCCCCTCCTCCTGACGACCATCGGAACGACGAGCCTCGTCTTCCTCTGCGCGTTCGAGTCGCTCGCCGTGACGACGATCATGCCGATCGTCAGCGCCGATCTCGACGGCCGCGCCCTCTACCCTCTGGCCTTCGCGGCGACGCTCGCCGCCGCCGTGGTCGGGATGGTCGCGGCCGGATCCTCCGCCGACCGCCGCGGCCCGACGCCGTCGCTCGTGGTCGCGATCCTGCTCTTCACCTTGGGCCTCGTGGCCGCGGGCGCCGCGCAGGCGATGCCGGTCTTCGTGGCGGCCCGCCTGCTGCAGGGGCTGGGCAGCGGAGGGATCACCGTCACCCTCTACGTGCTCGTCGCGCGGGTCTACCCGAGCGAGCTGCATCCGAGGATCTTCGGCGCCTTCGCCGCGGCCTGGGTCGTACCGTCGCTGGTGGGGCCGCTGGTGGCCGGAGTCGTCGCCGAGCTCGCGAGCTGGCACTGGGTCTTCTTCGGAGTCGTCGCCCTGGTGGCCCTCGCGAGCGCCGCGATCGCGCCGACGCTCCGCTCGCTCGAGCCGCGCGAGCGCCTCCCCTTCGATCGCCGGGCAGTGGGCCGCATCGCCCGCGCCGTGGTCGTCTCGGCCGGAGTCGTCGTGCTGAGCACGAGCGCCGAGCTCGCGCCCGATCTCGCCGGGCTCCTGGCCGCGGCCGCCGTGGTGGTCGTGGTCGTGGCGGTTCGCGCGCTCCTGCCCGCGGGCACGCTTCGCGCCCGGGGCGTCCTGCCGTCGGTGATCCTCCTCCGCGCCCTCGTCGCCGCCGCGTTCTTCGGCACCGAGGTCTACCTGCCGCTGCTGCTCTCGGAGCAGTACGGCCTGCCGCCCTGGCTCTCGGGCGCCATGCTCACCGCGGGCGCCGTCTCCTGGGCTCTCGGCTCGAACATCCAGGGACGCCCGGGTACCCGCCTCAGCCACGGCGGAGCGATGCGGCTCGGCACGTCGCTCGTGCTCGCCGGCATCGGAGTCGTGCTGCTCGTCACGGTGCTCGCCCTCAGCCCGATCGTCGCGGGCGTGGGCTGGTTCCTGGCCGGCGGCGGCATGGGCACGATGTTCCCGCGGATGGGGACGATGACGCTCGCGCTCTCCGCTCCGGGCCGGGAGGGCTTCAACAGCTCGGCCCTGCAGATCGCCGACTCGACCGGCGCCTCGGTCTCCCTCGCGCTGACGGGCCTCCTCGCGGCGGCGGTCACCGGCCTGATCGGGGCCGGGACCGGGGTCTTCGCCGCGACCTTCTCGTACGCCGCGCTGATCGCGGTCGTCGCGGTCGGTCTGGCCGGCCGGCTCGACGGGCTCCTGCGCCGCGAGGGACGCCGGGAGCCCGCCGAGCAGGCTCAGCTGTAGAGCGACTCCGGCACGTCGAGGCCGTAGATCGCGCGGCCGGACGACCAGATCACCGAGCAGGCGGCCCGGAGCAGATCGGTCGCGTCGTCGCCGGCGTCCAGGATCACCACGGAGTCGCCGTCGAGGCGGACCTTGGCGCCGCGGACGGCGTGCGTGCCGTTCCGCGAGACCGTCGTCGCCGGGTAGGGCAGGTGCAGCTCGCGCAGGTCGCCGAGGATGTACGTCGGCCGGAGCTTGGGCTCCGCGGCGAGGAGCTGCTTGGCCCGGTCGATCCCGGTGAGCACATGGGCGCTCTCCATGTCGGCGCCGTTCGCGCCGGCGATGTCGGTGTCGAGCCGGTCGCCGAGGAACAGCGGGTTCGTCGAGCCGAAGCGCGCGGTCGCCGCGTCGAAGATGGCCCGCTCGGGCTTGCCCGCGACGACCGGGAGCCGACCGACCGCGGTGTGCACGGCCGAGACGAGGGTCCCGTTGCCCGGGGCGATGCCGCGGGCGACGGGGATCGTCCAGTCGGTGTTCGTCGCGACCCACGGGATCCCCGTGTGGAGCGCGAACGAGGCCTCGGCCAGCTGCTCCCAGCCGACCGTGGGCGCGAAGCCCTGGATGACCGCCGCCGGCGAGTCCTCCGCGCTGCGCGACACGGTGAACCCGGCGCGCTCGACCTCGGAGGTGAGGCCCTCCGCCCCGACGACGAGGATCGTCGAGCCGGCCGGCACCAGGTCGGCGAGCAGCACGACCGCCGCCTGCGGGGAGGTGACGACGTCCTCGGGCCGGACGCTCAGCCCCAGCTCGGAGAGGTGCCCGGCGACGGAGGCGTCCGTGCGGGAGGCGTTGTTGGTGATGTAGCCGACCCGCAGCGTCTCGGCCGCTCGGTTGAGGCTCTCCACCGCGAAGGGGATCGCGTCGGCACCCTTGTAGACGACCCCGTCGAGGTCGGCCAGGACGGAGTCGCGGCCGTCGAGCGGAGTGGGCTCAGTCCTGCTGCTGCGGAACATCGCCGTCCTCCTCGGTGGTGCCGGCGGATTCGACCGACTCGTCGGCGGTCGGCTCCGCCGAGTCGAGAGCCTCATCCGGGTCCGTCTCGGCGAGATCGTCGGACTCGAGGGACTCGTCCGCGAAGGTCGGCTCGTCCGTGTCGACGAGGTCGGCCTCGGCGCCAGCGGTCGCATCGGCGTCGTCCGCGTCCGCGTCGTCACCGTCGGCGATCTCCTCGGAGACGGTCCGCCGGGCGTCGTCCTCGTCCGCGTCGTCGACGGCGGTCGGGTCGTCCTCGTCCTCGTCGTCCAGGTAGTCGTCCGCGTCGTCGACCGCGGTCCCTTCCTCGGTTCGATCGGGAGCGGACGCGGCGCCGGCCGCCTCGTGCTCCTCCTCGATCACCTCGATCGTCTCGTCGTCACCGCCGCCCTCGGCCGCGAAGACGGCCTGCGCCGCGATGTCGGCGCGACGCTGCCACTCGGCCGCCTCCTCGGAGCGGCCGACCTCCTCGAGGACGAGCGAGTAGGCGGCGAAGAGATCCGGGCTGTACGAGAACGCGCGGTCCGGGTCCAGCTGCGGGATCTCGAGCTCCATGAGAGCGAGCTCCGCCTGCCCGAGGTCGAGGCGGGCGCCGGACATGGCGATGGCCAGCGACACCTGCGCGCCGGGGCTCAGCGTGGTGCGGTCGATCGACCGTCCCAGCTCGAGCGCCTTGTCGGGCCGGCCCACGCCGCGCTCGGAGTCGACCATCAGCGGCACCTGCTCGTCCGAGCCGGAGATCCTGCGGAACGTGCGCAGCTCGCGCAGCGCCAGAGCGAAGTCGCCCGTCGCGTACGCCGAGATGGCGAGCGACTCGCGGACCACGGCGATGCGTCCCGCGCGACGGGCCGCCGAGAGCACATGGCGGTGCGCGAGCTCGGGATCCTCCTCGAGGAGGCGGCCGGCCATCACCAGGTGACGGGCGACCCATTCGGCGTTGTCCTTCGAGAGCGTGCGCAGCTCGTTGCGGGCGACCTTGTCGAGGTCCTTGGCCTGCACGTCGTCCGGAAGGTCCGGGTCGTCGTGGCGCGGGCGCACCGACTGGAGGGAGCGCCGCTCGCGCTCCTCCTCGGTGAGCTCCGGCTCCTCGCGGGGGCCGCCGCGTCCGCCGCCGAAGCCCTCGCGTCCGCGTCCGCCGCCCTGGCGGTCTCCGCCGCCCCGACGATCGTCCGACCACGGCCGGCTTCCCCCGTCGCGCGATCCACCGCGGAACGGAGGGCGCGAGTCACCGTCACGCTGCGGACGGGAGTCGCCGCCACCACGGTACGAAGGGCGGGAGTCACCATCCCGCTGCGGACGCGAGTCGCCACCGCGATAGGGAGGACGCGAGTCACCGTCCCGCTGCGGACGGGAGTCCCCACCTCCACGGAAAGGAGGACGGGAGTCACCATCACGCTGCGGACGAGAGTCGCCACCGCGATAAGGAGGACGAGAGTCCCCATCGCGCTGCGGACGGGAATCCCCACCGCCACGGTAAGGAGGACGGGAGTCCCCATCACGCTGCGGACGCGAATCCCCACCGCCACGGTAAGGAGGACGGGAGTCCCCGTCGCGCTGCGGACGGGAATCGCCACCACCACGGTACGGAGGACGCGAGTCCCCATCACGCTGCGGACGGGAATCGCCACCACCGCGGTACGGAGGACGCGAGTCACCATCACGCTGCGGACGCGAATCCCCACCGCCACGGTAAGGAGGACGGGAGTCCCCATCACGCTGCGGACGAGAGTCCCCACCACCACGGTATGGAGGACGAGAGTCCCCGTCGCGCTGCGGACGGGAATCGCCACCACCGCGGTACGGAGGACGCGAGTCACCATCACGCTGCGGACGGGAGTCGCCACCGCCACGATAGGGAGGACGAGCATCACCGTCGCGGCGGGGGCGGGAGTCGCCCGAGCCGCCGCGATCGTTCGAGGAGCGGCCGGGGCCGCCGGCGCGAGGCGGCCGCTCGTCACGACGTCCGGAGTCCCGGTCGTTGCGGTCGGATCCTGAGTCGTCCATGCGTTCCTCGCCTGTCGTGGTGATGCTCTGTGGAGTTGACCCGCCCGAGGGCGGGGAGGACGGCCGTAACCGTCGCACCACCCTAACCCGCACCGCGCTCCAGTGAGCAGCGGGGATCCGAGGTGGTGGTTAAACAGCGATGGCCACCCATTTCTGGGTGGCCATCGTGAATGGTGTCCGGCGGTGTCCTACTCTCCCACAGGGTCCCCCCTGCAGTACCATCGGCGCTGAGAGTCTTAGCTTCCGGGTTCGGAATGTGACCGGGCGTTTCCCTCTCGCTATGGCCGCCGTAACCCTGGCGACACACGCGCCCGAGGGCACATGGTCAAATCTGGGTTACACGCCGTGCGTGTATTCAATTGTTCCGCTCCTCCCGAAGGAGGATGCGGGGTGCCCGTCTTCTGGGAAC